>DATHVN010000107.1 GCA_035461305.1 Euzebyales bacterium
CAGGGGTGGGAGGAGCTGTACAAGTACTCGGTGCTGTTCAGCGACGGCCGGCGGGAGCACGACGAGAACCAGTTCTGGTTCCAGGACAGCATGCACTGGGGCTCGGCGATGTCCCCCTGGGACGCCGACCACCTCGAGTACGCCATCGCGTCGCTGAGCCAGTACAACTCGCGGCGCTACCTGATCCCACCGGCGAACGGGATCGACTTCCGCGTCCTGTTCGGCTACCCGTACTTCTCGCCGGTGACCATCGAGGACGGTGCGACGATCGAGCAACGCGTCCCGCAGTTCATGGAGCGGGCCGGTCACTACTTCGCGAACTGGGACGACCTGTACGCCAGCTGGCTCGACAAGGTCAAGGCGAACATCGCAGAGCTCGAGGCGATCGACTTCTCGGGGTTGCCCGAAGTCGAGGACATGGACGTCATCACCAGTGGCCGGGGCGTCGGCTCCGGATGGGACCTGCAGGCCGAGTACCACCGGTTCCAGGATCTGGCGCAGAAGATCTGGCAGTATCACTTCGAGTTCCTGAACCTGGGCTACGCGGCCTACCTCGACTTCTTCGGCTTCTGCAAGGAGGCGTTCCCGTCGATCCCGGACCTGGCGATCGCCAGGATGGTCGCCGGCATCGAGGTGGACCTGTTCCGCCCGAACGAGGAGCTCAAGAAGCTGGCGCAGGCCGCCATCGACCTGGGCATCGCCGACATCTTCGTCAAGCATGAGGACTCCGACGCGATCGACGCGGCGCTCGACACGGACCCCGGGCGCGAGTGGATGGCCCGCTGGGCCGACGTTGAGGAGCCGTGGTTCAACTTCAGCTCCGGGACCGGCTTCTACTACTACGATCGGACGTGGCGGCAGGACAAATCGGTCCCCTACGGGTTCATCCACACCTACATCACCAAGCTGCAGAACGGCGAGGACATCTCCCGACCGATCGAAGAGATCGCCGCCGAGCGCGACCGCATCGTGTCGGAGTACGCCGAGCTGCTCGAGACTGACCAGGACCGGGAGGCGTTCCACGGCAAGCTCGGCCTGGCGCGCACCGTGTTCCCCTACGTCGAGAACCACAACTTCTACATCGAGCACTGGTCGATGTCGGTGTTCTGGCGCAAGTCGCGGGAGCTCGGCGAGATGCTCGTCAAGGAGGGCTTCTTCGAGCAGGCCGACGACATCTACTTCGTGCGCCGGGAGGAGATGGACGTCCTGCTGTGGGACCTCTACTCGGCGTGGGCGGTCGGGACGCAGCCGGCCGGACCACATCACTGGCCGCCGATCATCGCGCGCCGCCGCGCGATCCTGCAGGCGCTGCAGGACTACCGGCCGCCCAAGGCGCTGGGCGAGCCGCCGAAGGTCGTGACCGAGCCCTTCACCATCATGCTGTGGGGCATCACCACCGACTCGGTCCGGACGTGGCTCGGCTCGGAGGACGACAGCGCCGACCTCACCGGGATGGCGGCCTCGCCGGGCACCGCCGAGGGCCCCGCCCGCATCGTCTTCCACCCTGACGACATCGGTGAGGTCCAGGACGGCGAGATCCTCGTAGCGCCGATCACCGCGCCGTCGTGGGCCCCCGTGTTCTCGAAGATCGAGGCGACCGTCACCGACATCGGCGGCTTGATGTCCCACGCCGCCATCGTGTGCCGGGAGTACGGCATCCCCGCCGTCACGGGCACCGGCTACGCCACCGACGAGTTGCGCACCGGCGACATGATCCGTGTCGACGGCAACGCCGGGACGGTCACCCGCATCTGAACCGACAAGGGGAGCGCGTCATGCTGAAGCAGCACATCAACGAGGAGCTGACCCAGGTCGGGCCGGGCACGCCGATGGGGGCGATGCTGCGCCGGTACTGGTACCCGGTCGCCTTCCAGCGTGACCTCGAGGAGTGGCCGATCAAGAAGGTGCGGCTGCTCGGCGAGAACTTCGCCCTGTGGAAGCGGCCCCACGGCGGGTACGGCATCGTGCAGGAGCGATGCCCCCACCGCCACGCGTCCCTGGTGTACGGCGTCGTGGAGGAGGAGGGCCTGCGCTGCGGCTACCACGGCTGGCTGTTCGACCAGCGCGGTGCCTGCCTGGACCAGCCGGCCGAGCCGGCGGAGTCGACGTTCACCGACCGAATCACGGCCTTCGCCGGCAGAGCCCTGGCGATGGGCGGCATGGTCTGGGTCTACATCGGCCCCGATCCGGCGCCCGAGCTGCCCCGCTTCGACGTCTACGTCGACGACGGCTTCAAGGATGTCGGGCACGCCGTCCTGCCGTGCAACTGGCTGCAGATCATGGAGAACTCCGTCGATCCGCACCACGTCGAGTGGCTGCACGGGCGGTACTTCAAGTTTCTCGGCGAGCAGCAGGGCTTCCTGGCGCCGCCCGGGTTCCAGAAGCGCCACGTCAAGGTCGGCTTCGACGAGATGGAGTGGGGCATCCTCAAGCGCCGAGTCCTCGAGGGCAACACCGAGGACATGGACGACTGGGCCATCGGCCACCCGCTCGTCTTCCCCTACTGCATGCGCGTCGGCGGAGCCGGGATCGAGCAGATGCAGATCCGCGTGCCGCTCGACGACACGACGACGTGGGTCCTCTTCTACTCGTCCCACCAGCCACCGGGGATGGAGGAGTTCCCCGAACAGGTCTACCCGGTCAGCTACGAGTTCCCGTGGCTCGATGAGGACGACGAGCACATCGTCGACTACATCGAGGGCCAGGACATCATGGCCTGGGTCACACAGGGCACCATCACCGACCGGACGGCCGAGCACCTGGGCAGAAGCGACATCGGCGTGATCATGCTGCGCAGGATGTTCCGGGAGCAGATGGCCCTGGTCGCGGAGGGCACGGACCCGACGGTCGGGTTCACCCGCGAACGCCACGACCGCATCGGGCTGCCGTGCGAGAAGGACAAGTTCGGTGTCGACTACACCGAGTTCGCCCTGAGCTGGCTGTCGATGGGGTCGTCGCGCTACTCGCCGGCACTCGACCAGATCAAGAAGCTGTACATCGACGCCGCGACCCTGCGAGGCGACAGCGCGATCTCGCTCGCCGAGGCGGACGAGATCATGCAGAGGGCGTCGGGTGGTCGGATGCCCGACCACGCCGGGGACGACCGGTGATGGTCGCCGGTCGACGCCAGCAGCCGCGCTGGAGCAACCAGGTCGTCACGCCGGTCCCTGTGCGGGACCGGCGGCTGTCCGGTGAGCACTGGTGGGACCCCGATCGGATCGCACACATGGATGACGCACCCGCATACTGCCCCGCCTGCGGCGGCCCTCTGGACGGACAGGGATCAATCGCCGTGGAGTACTGGGAGGGCGACAGACGCATCTACCACACCCGGTGCGACCGGTGCTCGTGGAGCGGTGACATCATCAAGGTCGATCGCATGATCGGCCACGAGACGCCCCATTGAGTGGACCGACCACCATCCTGTTCGACCTCGGTGGGGTCGTGATCAGGACGCCGTTCGAGTTGCTCGACACCGACCCGGCCCGCATCGTCCTCGTCGACGACCGGGCCGCCAACGTGGCCGGCGCACGGGGCAGTGGACTGGCGGCGGTCTGGTTCGATCCGACCGACGTCGCCGGCTCGATCGATCGGGTGCGTGCCATCGCCTCCTGACCGGTAGGATCTGCGTCGGTGGGCCGACCGCAACACGCGGGTCGGGACGTGCTGACCGACGGCGCGCGTCCCGCGGCGCCGGCGCACACCGCACCTCGTCGTGCGGTCCCCGGTCCTCTCCGCGTTGCCGGGCCGCGCGCCGCGGACCGCGGTCGCTGTGGTCGTCGTGGCGATGCTGGCGGCCCTGACCTCGCTGCGGTGGATCGACGCACCGACTCCCACATGGCTCCCGACCCTGCAGGCGGTCGTGCCGCTCGCGCTGGCGCCGGCCGTGATCGTCCTGATCCTGGCGGCACACACCCGACGACGGGCGGTCGCGGTCGCCGCCGGAGCGGTGATCGCCGTGCACGTGGCGCTCGCCGCGCCGTGGTGGATCCCGGGCGATCACGCGGCGGACGCCCGCCGGCGAGAACCCATTGGTCGTGCTCGCCACCAACGGCCAGTACGGCTTCAGCTTCCCCGACATCCAGCTCCTGGTCGGGGCGTTCCAGCGGCTCGCGGACCTCGACCACGTGCTGCTGCGCGACATCGACGTCGCCGCCTTCGACCGGTTCCCCATGCCGGGGACCGACCATCACGCGGTGACCGCCACGCTGGTCCCACGCCGTGGTCAGGCTTCCGCGCCGCCCGGACGCAGAGCGAGCAGGTCGTAGCGCGGTGGACGTGCGAGCTGCGGAGCGCGGCATGTGAGCTGGCGTGGTTCGTCCTCGCGCCCAACCCCCACATCGACCTGCACCATGCCAGCGGGCGTGGCGAACGTGATGCGCCACCGGTCATCGGCCAGTGCCTCCCGGTCCGTCCACCGCACGGCGTCCAGGCCGGTGAGCCGGTGCTCACGACGCAGGAAATGCTCGGCCGCCTGCACGACGAACGGTTGGGCGCTGCGTCCACGGTAGGCGCCGAGCTCGATGTGACCCGTCAGATGCGACTGTGCCACGCGGACGGCGCGGTCGGCGTCGAGGCCGCCGTAGTAGATCCCGTCGGGCAGCACCACGACGTTGCCCGCGAACCGGTCGCCACCGATGTGGGAGACCTCCCACACCAGCTCCCCGTAGCCGGCAGCGAGCGCGTCGGCGACGGGCCGCCCGAACTCCGCACAGCACGGATCGTGGCGGCCGTTGGTGCACACCAGCAGCAGAGGATCGTCCTCGGGCCGGCCGTCGACGCTCCGCCCGCGGCGCAGCGGCTCGAGGTCGAGGTCGAGCGCGGCCTGCGGCGCATCGACCACGAACGACTGCAGCCAGCGGCTGCGCACGCCGGTGTGGGCCACGTACACGTGGGTTCCGTCCGAGGCCCGCCCAGCGGGACGACGGATCAGCAGGACACGCGCCGACAACCGCTTGCCCAGGTCGATCAGCGCCTCCGCGGCCACCGACGGTATGCGGCTCTCGCGGATGGCGGACGCACCCCACGGGCCCGGCTGCTCGATCAGCAGCCAGCGCCGGACGGTCGACGCCGTCGCGTAGCGCGGCTCGTCGCGGGCGTACGCCGCGGCGGCGCAGCTGAAGCGCGCCGTCACGGCGCGTCCCGCCGCACCACGACCATGCCTTCGCGCACGAGGCGGCCGACGAGCACCCGTGCCGAGTCGGGGTCCAGGCCTCCCGGCAGCGCGTCGAGGCGGACCGGCGCCGTGAGCACGGCGCGGACGGCGGGTTCGACCCACGCCGGCATCTCCAGCTCGGTGGCGCCGCGACGCACCCGCAGGCGGTCGCCGGTGACGGTGATGCGAAACGGCAGGTCGTCGCGCGGCGCGATCAGGGCGTCGACGTCCAGGTCGTCCAGCCGCATCCGCAGCGCGCCCTCCGGGCGGGCCAGCAGGCCGGCCCACAGCCGCTGCGCCTCGCACTCGGCCACGGCGTCGGCGTCGGCGTCGGCGATTAGGTCCACGAGCTGCTTCAGCCGGCCCGACACCTCCGCGCGCAGCTCCTCGGGCCGGCGGGCGAAGCCGACAGGCAGGGCCTCCCGGAACGCCGCGACGTCGCGCGTGCGCTCGACGAGCCGGCGCGCCACGTCATGCCATGTGACCACCCGCACACCCAGCGTCAGGTGCAGCGAGGCGTCGCCGGTCGTCGCCGCCGCATGCAGCGTGCCGCGGGGGACGTACAGGCAGTCGCCCGGCACCAGCTCCGTGTCGATCTCCGGGTCGCCGAGCGTCTCCGGCTCGACGCGCCATCGCTGCCCGGGCAGCGGCTGCTCGATCAAAGGGGCATACGTCACCCAGCGCTTGCGACCGTAGGTCTGCAGCGCGAAGACGTCGTGCGTGTCGTGGTGGACGTTGAGCCCCTGCGAGCTCGGTGGCGTGAGGTAGGCGTTGGCCTGAACGGGGTGGGTCAGGTAGCTCTCGATGCCCCGGCACAGCCGGCCGACCGGCGGCCAGGTGCGCTGCAGCCCCTGGAGCACGATCGTCGCGCCGTCATCGAACAGGCCCAGCAGGCGCTCGATGTCGGGCAGGTCCGTCAGCGTGCGCGAGCCGAGCGTGCCTGCGCGGGTGTACGCACCGGCCGGGACCTCCCGGCCGCCGCGCACCACCCGGATGGCCGGGCGGCGTGGCGACGTGGCGGTCAGGATGCGGTCGACGTCATCGATCGACAGCAGGTCCGCGAACGTGTCGTCCCCGGTCCGCGCGTGCAGCGACGGCTGCCGCCCCCACGCGTGGGCGACGAAGCGGCCGACGTCACCCACGCACCGCGCGAGCGCGCCCTCCGCGGGTGCCGGACCCTCCCACGTGTCGGTCACGTCGCCTTACGCGTCGGTCTCGTCGGCGTCCGCAGCGTCGGCGTCGGCGGCGTCCCCGTCCACCGCGTCAGCGGCGTCCCCGTCGACCGCGTCAGCGGCGTCCCCGTCCACCGCGTCGACCGTGTCGCCGTCGACCCCGTCGGCGTCCGCGGCGTCCGCGTCCGCACCGGGCTGTTCGGTTCCGCCCGTGACGGTGTTGATGTCCTCATCAGACAGGCTGCGCTCGTCGCTCATGGTGATGGCTCCTCATGGTCTGGGATGCGGTCGGGAGCCCGAGCCTACCGGCCTCCGGTACCCGACATGCCTTGCAGCGCAAGTTCGCGGACACCCTCGACGCTGTGCGACACCGGACCGCTCGAACGGGTCACCGGCCGTGGCTACCAGCTGGGCCGACGCTCGTGACGCTCGGCGGCCACGTGATCGTCACACCGGACTGGTCGCCGCGGCCGAGGAGCCGCTGGCCGCCCTGGTGCGCTCGGGGGCGGGAGGTCGACCCGGACGCAGCTCGTCGAGAGCTGGGTCGTCTCCCTCGACCGGCGGGCCGGTGGCCGCACTCGTGCACGACACCGCCGAG
>DATHVN010000108.1 GCA_035461305.1 Euzebyales bacterium
ACCCGGACGTGGACGACATGCAACGCGCCTTCGACGACTTCGTACGCTTCGTCCACGAGGAGACGTCGATCCCACCGTTGGTCAAGATCGCATTGGCGCACTACCAATTCGAGGCGATCCATCCGTTCCTCGACGGCAACGGCGACTGGGTCGCCTGCTGATCGCGTTCCTGCTGGTCGAACAACAACTGCTCCCGCGGCCGCTGCCGTACCTCAGTGCCTACTTCGAGCAGCACCGCAGTGAGTACTACGACCGCCTCTAGGCCGTGCGCGAGCGGGGTGAGCTGCGCGAGTAGCTGGTGTTCTTCCTCACCGGGGTCGCGGAACTTGCCAACGACGCCGTCGGTCGCGCCGAGCGACTCGTCGACCTCCGTGAGAGTTACCGCCAGCGGTTGAGCGGTGACCGGTCCCGCGCGGTCGAGGTGATCGACTTGGTGTTTCAGAATCCGGTGCTCACGACGACCCGCATCGCCCAGACGCTGGACACCACCCTGGAGAGTGCGCTCAACCACGTCCGACGGCTTGAGGCGGCCGGCATCGTCAGCGAAGCGCGAGGCGTGCCCGGCCGCTCGAAGCGATTGGATCTCGACCGAGGTCTTCCACGCGCTCGACCCCGAAGCCTCAGCCCAGTTCACCAACGACGATGATGAGGCGACGTCACCCGACCACGCCGGCGCCACCAGCTCGCGCTGACGTCCAAGTGGGGTAGATCCGACGTGCGCCTTCCAGCCTCGCGGCAGCGGAGATCCAGCGCATAACTTCGGCGGTTTCGCTCGCGTATGACCTGGATCTTCGCTGTTCAGCACACCGCTAAGGTCGGGTCAACTGAAAATCGTGAGGTCGGCGGTTCGACCCCGCCCCTGACCACAAACCGCCTCTGAGCAGGGAGTTCGCTCGCCGCGGCCATCTTTGGGCCGATAGCACAGCGCTCAAGTTGCTGCGCTGCCAGGTGGGACAGCACAGTGTCAGCGACCTCCGAACAGTGATGCACCAGCCAGCTCACCTGCGCGCCAGGAGCTGTCGGTGGCACAAGTGAGCGGCTACCGCACCACGCATCCAACGATGGCCCAAGAGCGCTGAACCTGGCATCTTTCGTGTGGAGACGAGCGTTCCAACTCCCGGGTCCGCGCCGGTTCGCACGCTGCGACCTGACGCCGCGTGAGCCGTAGGGGCGATCTGTGACGGTCCGGGGCGGTAGTACGCGCGCAAGTCAGGGCGGCGTGTCGCCCTGTCGCACGCCGAGGCCCTCCGGCGTGCAGCCATGGGGTGTGGGGGCGATGGCATGCCGGGCGTGACCGTCGGTTCCGGAGCGTCCCGTCGGACCGTATGTCATGTCGCTGTGAGCCAGAAGGCATGTTCGGCCGGCCACTGCTGCGCCCACTCGGTGGTTACCGCGGCCGGGCCGTCCTCGGCCGACGCCGGTGCGCGGATCTCGCGGTAGTCGTCGATGCGGAACCCAGCGGACCGCGCGAGCGTGAACCACTCACCCACGCTCGGCACGAACTCGACGCCGCCGGGCTCGTCGACGGCGTCACGCCAGTCGTAGCGGTAGTCGGCGAACCACGGGCGCACCAGCTCGGTGCCCGACGGGATGCTGCCGTCCAACGGCGCGGTCAGGACGGCGAGTGGGTGCGAGGTGAGGAACGTCAGCGTCCCGCCGTCGCGGAGCAGCCGCCGCGCCTCGGACAGGAATGCCGTCGGCTCGGCCCACAGCACCGCGCCGTACTCGCTGACGGCGACGTCGAACGACGCGGCGGGTTCGGGCACGTCCTCGGCGAGTCCGTGGTGCAGCGTCAGCTCGACACCGTAGCGGTCGGCGAGCCGGCACGCGGTGTCGAGCTGGCGGGCGGAGTTGTCGATGCCGACGACGCGTCGGCCGCCGCGCCGCGCCGCCCACGCCGACACGTAGGCGGTCCCGCACCCCAGCTCGATGACGTCCCGCCCGGTGAGGTCGGCCGGCAGCAGCGGTGCCTCGTGGTCGGGCACGCCGAACGCGCCCCACGTCGGTTCGGCCGCTGCCCAGCCGCGCTCGCCGAGCGCGACCCAGTCGTCGGCGGTCGCGTCCCAGTGACGGCGATTCTCGGCGGCGTAGTCCGGGAGCTCAGCCATCGCCGGTCCTGGTCGCGCAGGGTCCGCTCATCCTGTGCTCCTCCCGCGCGTGTGGATCTCGTCGGCATCATGCCACGTCGGGCCGCCCGCGTGGCGGCTGATGTCGGTGGCCCGCCCGTGCGGCACCGAGCGGTCGTCTGTGACGCCGGTGTCGAGGTGCACGCCACTGGCGGCCCGCTGCACTCATCGCCGTCGGCCGCGGGTCAGGAACGGCGCGGATGTGTCCATCGCAGCGGACGGCCGAATCGCGCGGTCGGCCACAAGCGACGCCAGCGTCGACGGCCAGGCGCATATGCATCGGCAGAGTAACGACGCCGGTTCGGGCGCGCCGACGCGGACGCGTTGGGCGTCGTTGGCTGCGACAGGGCTGTCGATGCGACGACCCAGGGGGTGCAGTTGGGCGAGGCCGCAAGGCGACGTGTGAACCTGGTCGCGTGTCATGGTGGTGTTGGGCGACACGCGGGGTGAGGACGACAGCGGTGTAGAACGACAGCGGTGTTGACGATGGCGGGGCGGCTGTGAGGTTGCCCCGTTCGCCGTTGCGGGGCAGGGTCGGCCTGTCCTGAGAAGAGCGAAGCCCTCCCGGCCAAGTCTTGGCGGACAACCGGGAGGGCTTCTTGCTGCGATAGGTGCAGCCGTGACGACGGTAAGCCCGGATCCGGTCCACGTCGAGTCCCGGCTGGCGTCGG
>DATHVN010000109.1 GCA_035461305.1 Euzebyales bacterium
GACCGGCTGGCCCGCACGATCCGGCGGTGGGAGACCGCCGTGCTCGCGTACTACGCGACCGATGGGCTGTCGAACGCCAAGACCGAAGCGATCAATGGACTGATGAAGAAGATCCAACGCGTCGGGCATGGCTTCCGCAACTTACGCAACTACCGGCTACGGTTGCTGCTGCATTGCGGCGGCGTCACATGGCAAGATCAACCCGCCGCGAGACTACGGAAGCGCGCTCCCCGCAAAGCGGTAGAGCCGGCAAAGGTAACTGACCGGGTCAACGCCGCGATGGACCTCCCGACGGCGCCGGCAAGAGGCGTGCCCACGCCGGCGTCGAGAATGGGCAGGCCGGGCCACGGTGGCCCGGCCCGACGTTGGTGGTTCGAACGGCTAGCGGCCGCAAGCCTCTCCGGTCAGGTGGAAGTGGATCACCTCGGCGATGGTGCCGGGTGGGCTCGTGCTGGCCACTCCTCCGATACTCCCACGCAGGCTTTGCACGCCCTGCGAGACACACGCGCCGTCCGCCGGACCGCCGAACCGCGGCTGCGCGGCAGCAGGCCCCGCCAGGAGCGTCAGTCCGAGCAGCGCCGAAGCAAAGACGGTCAACATCCGTCGGGTCATGACTGGGTTCCTTTCGAGTCGGTAGGGAACTGCACACTCGCTTCTTCGTTCGCGAGGCACAGTTCGGACGCACCTTTCTTCCACGCCAGGGCACCCGTGAAACGACAAGCTCTGCTACATGGCACGCCCGCCTCAGCGCGTCGGACTATCTCGCATGCCGAGATCGCCGCCGTTATCACGAGTGAGTGACGCACCGAGTGTGAGCCGTTCGTGACCGGCGGCCGCGTGCTGGTCGCACAGCTGGATCCGCCGCGGGCCGGGCTTGTCGAACCGCCACACGGCGCGGACCGTCGCCGGCCGAGGGCAGTTGCCGCCACCCTTGCCCATGTTGTAGTCGGTGAGGATCGCGCAGGCGTCCGGGAGTGGTCGCAGGCTCGGCATACGACGAGGCTAGAACGTACGTTCGACTGGCGTCAAGTGTGACGGCGGCGCTCTGCCCCTTGTCGCGTTCACGCGCTTCTGATGAGATTGGAGCCGACACTGAACGCTGTTCACGAACCGAGGTGATACGGGCCCGTGGAACTGGTCGTCCTCGTCATCACCGGCGTCGTCGTCTACTACGTAGTAACGGGCTTGACGAGGTGGTGGAACGGCTACCGGAATCGCCACAATCTGCCCCTCCAGGTCGTAGCGTTGACCGTGGTCGTGCTCGTGGCCGTCTGGGTCTCCCAGTCGGCGACCGGCGCGCGCGTCGCTGACCTGGCGATCGGCGCCGTGTTGGTGTTCGGCGTGCTCGCCGTTGCGGTGCTGGCGGTCGCTGGATGGCGGCGTGGCAGATCGCGACGGGCGGCTGAGTCGGAGGCTATGACGCGGCCGCGCCGGCCGCCGACGCGACGCAGCGGATCCAGATGGAAGAGCGTCGACAACGCGGCGGGCCGCGAAGTCTTCGTCTACGCGATGGGCGCGTTCGATAAGCGCAACGGCGAGTGCCGCACGATCAAGATCGGCTCCTCCACGGCGCCCGAACTTCGCTTGGCTCAAGTCCAGGACGAACAGGTCGGCCGGACCGAGACCGTCAGGTTGCTCGGCTGGGGCCCCGGTGGTGAGCGTCGCGAGAACATGATGCACCGACGGCTCAACGACTGGAGGTACGAGGCGTCGGAGTGGTTCGAGCCGTCACCGGAGGTGCTGGCCGCGGTGGCCAAGTTGGAGCGGTTGACCGACGACGGGCGACAGTTGACGCAGGCGACGACCACCCGTAGCGCATCACAGGGGTAGGTCAGTCCTCGACCGTGGCGTCATAGAACTGGACGACCCGCTCAACCGCTCATGGCCGGCGAGCTCGACCGCATGCTGGTCGCAGAGCAGGATCCGCTTGGGGCCTTCGGGCGGCTCGAACCGCCACACCGCTCGCAGCGTGGGTGGCTGCTGGCAGTTCCCGCTGCCGCGGCCGCTCACGGCGCACCCGTCGCGGCGTGGCTGTAGTGGCATCGCTCCGACAGAATGCCCGCGATGCCTCGAATGTATGTTCGTAGATGGCCGAACCCCCCGCTCCGCGAGTGGTGCGAGGGGCTCTACTGTTCATCTACCCAGCGAACGCCAGGGTCATGCCGGCGCCGACCAAGGTTCACGCAGAATGTGGATACGCCACCGGTCGCCGTCAGTGTCGACCACCGACAGGGCGATGCGGTCCTTGTAGACGGTGTGCGCTCGGGACACCGACGCGACGTCGTGCTCGGCGGTCAGCGACCGCGACACGAGGTATGCGAGACGTTCCGCGTTCACCGGTCGGCCCCGTCGAGGACGGCCGGAACGTCGCGTAGCAGCTCCTCGAGCCGCTCGACGGGCTCGGCTTCCCACGCGCCCGGCCGGTCGGCTGGCAGCGCTAGGAGCGCCCTGAGTCGGCTACTACCTGGAGCCACCGACCGCCTGAGCTGTGGAGCGTGAGGGGCACCGGGTGCATGGTTCTGCGACAGCGGTGGATGGGCGGCGCCGGACGTCTATGCTGGCGGAGCCTGGTCGCACCCGACTGACGGGGGACCAGGCTCCGTTCGGATCACGGTCCGGCGGAGTGGTCGACCGCCATCCGTGCGACGCGGATGCGGCGGCCCCGCGACCGTTCACGGTGCCAGTTCCACACTGAGGGGCGATGCGATGGCGCGACCGGGCCCGACGATCCCCGGGGTGGACCAACGTGCCGCCGACCGGGTGCTCGGGGATCCCGTGACCGCCATCGTGTTCGTCAGGGACCTCCTGCTGCTGTTCAAGGACTGTGCGTTCGATGCGCGCGTGCCGCGGCGTGACAAGTGGGTGCTGGCGGCCGTCGTCGCGTATGTGCTCAGCCCCGTCGACCTGATCCCTGACGTCATCCCGATCGTCGGTCAGGTCGACGACCTCTCGATCGCCGTCCTCGGGTTGCGACGTCTACTCCGTGGGGCCGGCCGGGGGGTCGTGGAGGATCTCTGGCGGGGTACCGACGACGGGCTGGCGCTGCTGTTCAGCGCCGCCGGCATGACGACTTGGAAGGACACGGCGTGAGCAAAGGCAGCCGTAGGAAGCGTGCGACCCGGCCATGGCAGAACCCGAGCGCGCTGCGTGACGTGAGCGACCTCGTCACCGCGTCCCGGTATGATGACGACTTGGAGCTGCCGGGTTACGAGGTCCGACGGATCGACGGTGCCAGCGCCGCCAAGGAGTACGCCTGCCCCGACTGTGGCAACGTGGTCGCCGAGGGCGAGGACCACGTGGTCGTATGGCCGGTAGGTGACAGCGACCTGCGGCGCCACTGGCACCACCATTGCTGGCGCATGGAGGTCCGCCGCAGCGACGGCGCGGCCCGCTGACCTGCTTCGTCCACCGGCGGCGCGTGCCGCCGGGTTCCGACGTTCGCGGACATCCGACGCAGGCCGCCGCGAGGTTGCCCACCCACATCTGACACGAAGACGCAGACAGTGAGAGTCGTTGTGCCCAACGTCGAACGCAAACAGACCAGACGAGAGCTGAAGGCCGCCAAGCAGGCCGCGCGCGAGGCGGCCAAGCGCGCCGAACGGCGGCGTGCGCTGGTGACCGCGGGCATCGTCGCCGCCGTCCTGCTGGTCGGCGGCGGACTGATCGCGTTCACGATCTTCGAAGAGCAGCAGGCCGCCGCCGAGCAGGAGCGGCAGGCGGCGCAGGCCGCAAGCGAAGCGGCCCAGCAGGCCAGCGAGGCCGCCGAGGAGGTGGCAAGCCGTCAAGTGGCGTGTGGTGCCGAGGCACCCGCCGCGGCCGATCCTGAGCGCCAGACGTTCGACGAACCGGAGCAGGTGCTCGAGGAGGGCACCGACTACGGCGCCGTTATCATCACGTCGTGTGGCGAGGTGACCATCGATCTCGCCGAGGACCGCGCGCCCGAGACGGTCAACAGCTTCGTGTTCCTCTCGCAGCAGGGGTTCTTCGACGGCCTGGAGATCTTCCGCAACGCCACATCCATCGGCGCACTGCAGACCGGGTCGGGGACCAACGAGGCGAGCTGGCAGATCGGTTACACGCTGCCCGACGAGCTGGATCTCGCCGAGTCCGAGGGTTATCCACCGGGAGCCGTCGCGATGGCGAACGCCGGTCCGGACACCAGTGGGAGCCAGTTCTTCTTCGTCTACAACGACCAGTTCGCCCTCGAGCCGAGCTACACACGGTTCGCCACGGTCACCGACGGCCTCGACGTGCTCGAGGAGATCGGTGCCATCGAGACCATCGGGCCGTCCGGTGAGACACCAGGCGAGGTGGTCTACATCGAGAGCGTCGAGATCGTCGAGGGCCCCTCGGGTGGCGGGGATGCGGCGTCCGAGGCGGACGACGCCGACGCCGGCGGCCGTTCCGAGGCGCCGGATGGCGAGCGCTGAACATGCGGCCCGTCCTGCGGGCTGATCACGACGAGGAGTTGATGTTGTCATGGACGTTGCCTGCGACGGTCAGGTCCCCGAAGGCTACGGCGACCGCAAGCCACAGTTCACCGCCGCCGAACAGGTGCTCGACGCGGGACGACCCACCGCCCGGATCACCACATCGTGTGGTGACATCGAGATCGAGCTGTACGGCGACGGCGCGCCGGTCACCGCGAACAACTTCGCCTTCCTCGCGGGGAAGCAGTTCTACGACGCCACCATGGTCCACCGCGTGGTGCCGGGCTTCGTGATCCAGATGGGCGACCCGACCGGGACGGGGACCGGCGGTCCCGGCTACCGGTTCGCCGACGAGCTCGCGCTCGCCCGGGAGCACGGCTACGCGCGTGGCACGGTCGCGATGGCCAACGCCGGTCCGGACACCAACGGCAGCCAGTTCTTCATCTGCCTCGACGACGTCGGGCTGCCGCCGCAGTACTCGGTGTTCGGTCGTGTGACCGCGGGCATGGACGTCGTCGACGCGATCGCCGACGTCCCCCTCCGTGGTGAGTCACCGATGGAGACGGTCTTCGTCGAGGCCGTCACCCTCGACTGACGTCTCAGGCGATCCACGTCGCCTGGGGCCTGTCGCCCCAGGTGAGCTGCACGGTCCAGGCGCGCCCGCAGGCCGGGCACCTGACCTGGGCGCGGCCGTCGGCGGCACCCTGCGGGATGACAACGGCCCGCAGGTGGCAGGGCGTGTGGCTGACGGCTCGCTGCCCGTCTCGGCGCGCCGGTACGTCGTACGTACTGCCCCATGGGAACAACCCTGTACGTGAGTAGGGCGACGAGGCACGGCCTGACCGCTCCTCTCGTTCGGCCATGGCGGCAGCTCCTCCCTCGTGCCCGCGTAGCATCCAAGAGACTGAGCACTTCGCACGACCACGGGCTGTCGGTTTGTGCGAGACTGCTCTACGCTGCGTTCTGCGTGAGCAGGCCGTTGCCTGTTGTGATACCTATACCAGTTGTCCCATACAGGTGTCATCTTGGCTGAGAGCCCAGTTCCCGTCAAGTCGGGTGGTGCGTCGGCGCATCATGGACGCCGGTGGAGGTGCCGGTGATGTCACTGGACGAGCGGACCAGCCGGCCCCTGTACCGGCAGGTCGCCGACGAGTTGCGCGTGCAGATCCAGGAGCGGCAGCTGGCACCGGGGCGCCAGCTGCCGACGGAGGCCAGGCTGATGGATCGCTACGGCGTGTCGCGCAACACGATCCGGCTGGCGCTCGGGGTGCTGCGGACCGAGGGCCTGGTCGTGACCGGTCAGGGACGCGGGTCGTTCGTGGCCGACGTGGCCGTCCGACGACGTCCGCGTGGCTCCGCCGCACTGCAGCGGCACATCGCGCGTGGCGACGGCGACCCCCTCGACAGCGACCTGAGCGAGGCGACCGACGGTGCTCGGGTCGAGGTCAGCGTGTCGACGCGGCCGGCCCCGCCCTTCATCGCTGACCGCCTCGGCCTCGAGGCAGGTGACAGTGTCGTCATCCGTCACCGCCTGCGGTTCCGCGACGCCGGTCCGGACCTGAGCAGCGAGAGCTTCCTGCCGGCCGATCTCGTAGCCGACAGCCCGTTGGGCATGCCCGGGCCACTGCGGGCCGGCGTCGTCGGCCTGCTCGCCGACCTCGGGCACCCGATCCGGCGGATTGCCGACGAGATCGGTGTGCGGATGCCCTCGCCCGCCGAGGCGCAGGAGCTGCAGATCGCAACCGGGGTGCCGGTGCTGACGGTGCAGCGGACCGCGTTCGACCGCGGGGACGCGCCGGTGCTGACCGTGAGTGCCCTGCTGCCCGGCGACCGCCACGTCCTGCGTTACGACGCCGCGATCTCCACCGTCGACGAGCAGCCCGTCGACGGTGGCTGATCCGCCGGCCGGTGTCAGTCCTCGTGCTCGTCGATGGTCTCGAGCGGAGGCAGCTCGTCGAGGCTGATCCCCGGTGACCGGACCCCGCGGTCGTATTCGCGCATCCGCCGCGGGTAACCCACGATCCGGGCGTCATAGAGCGGGACGCCGTGCTTGCGCGTCAGCGACCTGGCTTGCCTGTCGTCCTTGACCGGCCGACGCAGGTACTCACCGTCGGCCGCGACCACGACCATGGTCATGGCGTAGATCGAGGTGGGCGGCTCCGCGAACGCCTCGACCCCCGACCGGCTGGACATGAACTCCTCGAGCTCGCCCAGCGTCTTCGCGGTTGGACCACCGCTCGCGGGCTTCTTGCCGCGACGCCGGAAGCGGTCGAAAAGGCTCACCCGGTCAGTGTAGCGGCGCATCACCGCAGCGTGGGATCCTCGACCAGTTCGACCAGTACGCCCATTGCCGACGCGGGGTGTACGAAGGCGATGGTGCATCCACGCGAGCCACGTCGCGGATGGTCGTCGACGAGGCGGATCCCGTGTCCGTGCAGCTCGTCGAGCGTCCGCGCCACGTCGCGGACGCCGTAGCCGACGTGGTGGATGCCGGGACCGCCGTTGCGCTCCATGAACCGTGCCACGGGCGACGCGTCGGACAGCGGCTCGAGCAGCTGGATGTAGCTCTCGCCGATCGCCAGCAATGCCTCGGCGACCCCGTCGGACTCCATGCGCTCACGGTGGACGACGGTGAGCCCATACAGATCGCGGTGGTACGCGATCGCGTCCTCGAGGTCCTCGACGGCGTAGCCAACGTGGTCGATCCGCTCCAGTGGCATGTGCCGTCCTCCAACCGCCGTGTGCCGCCCGCGCCCACGCTAGCGGTGACCCTCCGACCGGGACGGCGCGGGGTGCGGTGCACCTTGGGCCAAGGGCCGGTGTGGGGGACGCCCGCAGCGACAGCGCGCGTGCACTCCCTCCGCCGTCGGCAGCGTGGGGTGTTCCTCCGGGTGTTCCTCAGCTCTCATCAGCGGCTTCGTGAGGTTCCTGGTCCTCAGGACTACGACCGACCCGCGAGACCGCGCAGCTGTCGGTCCGCGGACGACGTAGCCCTCTCTGCGTGAGATCGGCAACGAGCCGGGTCGCCCGGGGCGGCCAACCGCTGATCCGGTCGTGCTTCCGCCCGGCCGGCGGCATGGCGGGAGTCGTCGGCGGGCACGCTCGATCGTGACCCAGAGGGGAGGCACCCATGGACGATGCCGTAATCGTCGGCTACGCACGGACACCCATCGGCAGGTTCCAGGCCGGACTTGCGCCACTGACCGCCATGCAGCTCGGCGGCGCCGCCGTCGCGGCCGCCCTCGAGCGTGCGGGCGTAGCTGTGGGGCGGGTCGACCAGGTGTTCATGGGCCACGTGATCCAGGCTGGCCAGGGCCAGATCACGGCCCGGCAGGCCGCGCGTCACGCGCACATCGGCATGGACGTCCCCGCGACCACCATCAACAAGGTCTGCCTGTCCGGCACGAGCGCCGTCGCGCTTGCGGCGCAGCAGATCCAGCTGGGTGAGGCCGACGTCGTCGTCGCGGGTGGGATGGAGTCGATGAGCAACGGCCCCTATCTGCTATCCAGGGCGCGTGGAGGCTACCGCATGGGGGACGCGGAGACCGTCGACGCGACCGTCCACGACGGCCTGTGGTGCGCGTTCGACGATGCGCACATGGGGGCCGGCAGCGACCGGTCGAACGAGCGGTACGGCATCGATCGTGTGCGGCAGGACGCCTGGGCCGCGCGGTCGCACGAACGAGCCGCAGACGCGTGGAAGAACGGCCGCTTCGGGGAGGAGGTCGTCCCCGTCGAGGTGCCGCAGCGCCGTGGTGACCCGGTGCAGGTCGACGCGGACGAGGGAGTCCGCGCCGACACGACGGCAGAGTCGCTGTCGCACCTCCGCCCCGCGTTCAGCTCCGACGGCACGATCACGGCAGGCAACGCCAGTCAGTTCTCCGACGGCGCGGCGGCGCTGGTGCTGATGAGCGCGGCCCGGGCCCCCGAGCTCGGCATCGAGCCGCTGGGGCGCATCGTCGCCTACGGTACGGTGGCCGGCCCGGATCCGTCGCTGCACCATCAGCCTGCGGCGGCCGTGCGCCGTGCGGCCGCGAAGGTGGATCTGCCGCCCGACGGATTCGACGTCTACGAGATCAACGAGGCGTTCGCCGCGGTTGCGATCTGCTCGACGGATCTGCTCGGCGTCGACGAGGACAGGGTGAACCCCAGTGGCGGCGCGGTTGCGCTCGGCCACCCGATCGGCTGCACAGGAGCGCGGCTGGTGGGTACCACGCTGCTCGAGCTGCGCCGCCGTGGAGGTGGGCGTGGAGTGGCCAGCCTGTGTGGGGGAGGCGGGCAGGGCGACGCGCTGATCGTCGAGGTCTCCTGAGCCCACCGACTAGGCTCCTCGCACAGATGGCGTCTCGAAGCGGAACCGCAGACCGTCTGGAGGCACCGGACGGCGGGGCCGTCGGCCGCGTCCCCGCGGCCGATGCCCTGGTCGACGGACTCCTCGCCGGTGATCGCCGGGCGCTCGCGCGGGTGCTGACGCGTATCGAGGACGGGGCGGCCGACGTGGTGCGCGCGGTCGTCCGGCGCCTGCATCCCCACACCGGTCGAGGTGCGCTCGTCGGGATCACCGGGGCGCCCGGCGCCGGCAAGTCGACGCTTGTCAACGCGCTGATCGCCTCGTGGCGGTCGCAGGGCACCACCGTGGCCGTGCTCGCAGTCGATCCCAGCTCACCATTCTCGGGTGGCGCGTTGCTCGGCGACCGCGTGCGTATGCAGGACCACGTGCTCGACGAGGGTGTGTTCGTCCGCTCGATGGCCAGCCGCGGACAGCTCGGTGGGCTGAGCTGGACGACGCCGCAGGCGCTGCTGGCGCTCGATGCGGCAGGCTATGACCGGATCGTGGTCGAGACGGTCGGAGTCGGGCAGGCGGAGGTCGAGGTCGCTGCGCTGGCTGACACGACGGTCGTGGTCGTGGCGCCCGGCATGGGCGACGCGATCCAGGCCGCAAAGGCGGGCATCCTCGAGGTCGCCGACGTCTTCTGCGTCAACAAGGCCGACCGGCCCGACGCTGCCCGCACCGTGCGCGAGCTGCGCGAACTGCAGGCTCTCGGTGACGCCGACGGTCTCGACACGCCGATCGTGTCGACGAGTGCGAGCACTGATCAGGGGATCGGGGAGCTGCGCACGACGATTGACGCCCACCACGACGCGATGGTCATCGACGACCGGTTGCAGGAACGCAGACGCGCACGGGCACGGGTGCAGGTTCGCGAGCTCGCGCTGGGCACCGTCCGCGAGCGCGCGTCCGCGGTCGCGGGGGCCAGCGGTCTCGACGAGCTGGCGGCGGCGGTGGCGCGGCGCGAGTTGGATCCCTACAGCGCCGCGGATGAGCTGCTCGCTGCGCTCGATACAGGCTGAGCTCCGCCACGAACGGATGCGCAGGAGGTCACCCGGTGGCGTCCTCCTCCGGTGCCGCGGGCTCCGGGGCGGCGTCCGGCGCTGGCTCCGGTGCAGCCGGCGCCGCCTCGTCCGGAGCGGCCGGCTGCTCGTTGGTCTCCGGCTGCTGCTGCTCCCCGGCGCCCGCAGGTGCCTGCTGGCCGGCGTCGGGTTCGGCCGGCGCCGGCTGGCCGGCGTCGGGTTCGGCCGGTGCCTGCTGGCCGGCGTCGGGTTCGGCCGGCGCCTGCTCGGTGGTTGGCTCGTCGGTCGGTGCGGGCGCCTCGGTGAAGCGCTGCACCGCGAGCAGCACGGCCATCGTGAGCAGCGCGCTGATGATCAGGGCCCACAACCATTGCAGTGACCCGCCTCGGCGCGGACGAGTGACCGGTGTGGGTGGGGTGGGCGGGGTCGACGTCGGCGGAGGTGGTGCATCGGCGTCGCCGACCGACTGTGTGTCTGCTTCGGGTTCCTGCAGCAGGTGTGTGCCGCCAGACGACGGCGCCACACGCAGCAGCGCCGCGCGCATCTCCTTGGCATCGGCCGGCCGCTGCTCAGGATCCTTCGACAGGGCCTGGTGCACCAGCGCGACCAGCTTGGAACCCAGGTCCGGCCGCAGCTCCGCGAGGGGCGGCGGGTCGTCCTCGCGGTGGGCCAGTGCGAGTCCCACCGCACTGTCGTGCTCGAACGGTGGCCGGCCGGCGAGCATCTCGTAGAGGACGACCGCGGTGGCGTAGATGTCGGACCGCGGTGTCGCCCGTTCGCCCTTGACCTGCTCTGGGGACAGGTACCTGGGCGTGCCGATGACCTGGCCTGCCATCGTCAGCCCGGTCGTCGCGCCGTGCGTCGCCTTGGCGATGCCGAAGTCAGCCAGCTTGACACCCGGCAGCTCGTCGGGCCGCCCGGGGACGACGCCATCCGGCAGCAGGATGTTGGCGGGCTTGACGTCGCGGTGGACCAGGCCCCGCCGGTGTGCCGTGTGCAGCGCATCAAGCACCTGACTGCCGACGGCGACGGCGTGGTCCGTGTCAAGCCGTCCGTTCCGCTCGAGCACGTCCTCGAGGGTGTCGCCGCGCACGAGCTCCATGACGATGAACGGCTGCTCCAACGACGTGTTCACGTCGTAGACGGCCACCGCGTGGGGGTGGGTCAGGCTTGCGGCGTTCCGCGCCTCGGCAGCGAAGCGCTGTCGCGCCGTCGCCTGATCGTCCACGCGCAGCACCTTCACGGCGACCGCTCGATCGAGCAGGTCGTCGTGCGCTTCGTACACCGTCGCCATCCCGCCGCGGCCGAGTTGCTCCCGCAGTTCGTAGCGACCGGCGAGCACTGTGCCAACCACTGAG
Organism: Euzebyales bacterium; assembly: GCA_035461305.1. Taxonomy (NCBI): domain Bacteria; kingdom Bacillati; phylum Actinomycetota; class Nitriliruptoria; order Euzebyales; species Euzebyales bacterium. Next base: position 11,141 of record DATHVN010000109.1, read on the forward strand.
GCGATCGTAGTCGCTCATTCGGCGTGTGCCGGTATCATGCGGACGACGGGCCGAGTGCAGCCAGCGCACGTAGGTCGGCCTCGTCGAGCAGGCCCGGGATGAGCGTCCGATCGTAGGAGATCGTGGGCACCCCACCGACCCCGTCGCGGCGATGGGCGGCGAAGCGCTGGCGGATCTCGAGCAGCGCCATGCGGTCGCCGATGCGCCGTGCGGCCTCCTCGGGGGGCAGCCCGACGTCGCCGGCAAGCCGCCGCAGCACGGCGTGGTCGCCGATGTCATCACCGTCAGCCCAGAACGCGCGGTAGCAGCGTGCCCGCCACGCGTCCGCGCGGTCGAGCTCCCGTGCGAGCTCCTCGAGCAGGTGGGCGGCCGCGGTCGGTGGCAGCCCGGCGGGCCGCCGCAGCACGACGCCCTCGGCGCGTGCCTGCGCGGCGACGGCGTCGAGCTCGGCGATGAGGTCGAGCGTCACCGGCAGTGTCGCCTCGACGCCGACGACCTCGGTCCCCTCGATCCGCGCGGGCATGCCCTCGGCGATCAGACGTGTCACGCGGGCCACGGCGACCGCCGATGCGGGCGACGTGTAGTCGTGGAGCAGGACCAGCACGCCTGGCCTGCTCAGATCGCCCGGCGCACGGCGGCCATGTCGTCCTCGCCCACGCCGGCGTCGATCGCCGCTGAGAACTGCGCGGCGACCGCCTCGGCGACCCGCAGCGACAGGTCGTCGCCCGCCGCCTCCAGGATCAACCCCACGTCCTTGCGGGCCAGCCGCACCGGGAAGCTGGTGGGGTACTCGCCGGCGATCATCATCGGACCCTTGATCTGCGCGTACGGCGCGCCGACGGCGCCACCGTCGATCGCGTCGAGGAACTGCCGCGGATCGACGCCGAGGTGCTCGGCGAGCGCCATCGACTCGGCGAGCGCGACGGTCAGCGCGGCGATCCACGCGTTGATGACGAGCTTGAGGCGGCTGGCCTGCCCGACCTCGTCCAGCCAGATCGTCCGCGAGCCGACCGCGTCGAACACAGGGGTCACGCGATCGCGGACATCAGCCGTCCCGGCTGCGAGCACGACCAGTTGCCCGTCCTCGGCCGGCTTCCTCGTGCCGAGCACCGGTGCGTCGACGTGGACGACCCCCAGGTCCGCGGCGCGGGCTGCGAGCCTGGCCGACCATGCGTCGCCGACGGTGCTCATCTGCAGCCAGACGACGTCGGATCCGAGGCCCTCGGCGGCGGCGTCGATCACCTCGGCCACCACCGGGCCGTCGCTGAGCATCGTGATCACGATGTCCGCGCCGTCGACGGCGCCGGCCGGGGAGTCGGCGACGGTCACGCCGGCGTCGGCGAGCTGCTCGGCCCGTTCCCGGGAGCGGTTCCACACACGCACGGAATGGCCCGCGTCGGCGAGGTTGCGCGCCATCGGCGCGCCCATGTACCCGGTCCCGAGCACGGCAACGGTTGTCATCGCTGTCTCTTTCGGTCGCTGTCGTCGTGCCCGCCGCGTGGTCCGGCGGCGCCTGCGACCGCTACTCTCGCCGCCCGCGGCGGCTGTCAACCGTCATGGCTTGTTCGGTCTGGGACCTACAGGCGGTCGATCAGCCGGTCGACGTCCGAGGCGTCGTGGTACACGCCGAATCCGAAGCGCACCCACGAGCCGCGGTGGTCGACGACCACGCCGCGGCGGGCCAGCGCGGCGGTGACGTCGGCGGCCTGCGGCACCTCGAACGCCAGCAGGTGGCCATGCCGTCCCACCGTGGATGGTCCCACGACCGGGGTCCGGGTGCCGAGCACCGTCGGACCGCGCTCGGCGAGTGCCCCGAGGAATCGCCGCTGCACGCCACGCACATGGGCGTGGATGTCATCGACGGCGACGCCGGCGTCGTCCAGCCACCGTTGCACGGCGTTGAAGCGGTACAGCGGCGTCACGTCGAACGTCGCGCCCATGAACCGCTGGCCGCCCGGGCCGTAGGCCACCCGTGACGACCCCTCGGCCAGCGAGGAGAAGTCTGCGAACCATCCCGTGTCCCGTGGCCGCGGTCCGTAGCCCGGCGGGCAGTGCGCAAAGCAGACCCCCTCACCCGCCATCGCGTACTTGTAGCCGCCGGCCACGTAGAAGATCCGGTCCGCCAGCGCGCCGAGATCAGTGGGGACCGCCATGAACCCGTGGTAGCCGTCGACCACGACGTAGGGGCGCTCGTCGGGGACCGCCGCCACGACCGTGGCGACGTCGACCACCAGGCCCGTGCCGTACAGGACGTGGCTGAGGAACAGCAGGTCGTACGCGCCGGTCGCGGCCTCCGCCGCCAGTCGCGAAGTCATCGTGTCGGCCGGGTGGACCGGCACCCGGCGGACCGTGACCAGGCCGTCCTCGGTCAACCGCCGCACCTGCCGCTCGAAGCTTGTGAACTCACCGGCGGTGGTCAGGATGCGCACCGGCACGTCGAGGCACGACATGATCCGCGTCACCAGCTCGTGGGTGTTCGGCGCGATCGCGATGGACGCCGGATCCGGCAGGCCGACCCGCCGTGCGATCCAGCCCTGCGCTGCGGGCAGCACCGCGTCGAAGATGTGCGCCCACTTGTGATCGGCCAGCCGCGTGGCGTCGTGCCAGGCCTCGCGCTGGGCGGCATAGGTCACGTCGGGCCACGGGTGGTGGCTGTGTGCGGCGACGTGCAGTCGCTCGGGATCGGCCTCGAAGAACCGCGTGAAGCCGACCCGCAGTGCCGCGACGTTCATGATGTCTGGCTGTCGTCCCAGCGGAAACCCAGCTGCTCGCGGACGTGAGCGGGCAGACGGGGCAGCGCAGAGCGGGGGATGCAGAACGTCGGGAGGGCGAACAGATCAGGGAACGCGCGGTGGCGCTCGGCCGCCTTCTGCAGGTACACGTGCCCCGATGTCCCGCCGGTGCCGACCTTGTCGCCGATCATCCGGCGGACCAGCAGCGCGTGACGGTAGCGCCACGCGGTGAATCCCTCGTCGATGTCGATCAGTGCGACGAGCAGCTGGAACGGCAGGTGGAACATCGGCTCGTCGCGGTACAGCGTGATCAGCAGCGCTGCGAGGAACGCGTCGTGGGACAGGTGCCGCTGTCCGCGCGCGACGAGCTCGTCGTGGTGGTCGCGGTCGAACAGCGCCGTGAACCCCTCCACGGTCTGCTCGTGGGCCGTGAGCTGCTCGGCGCGCGCGTCGTCGTCCAGGCTGGGGTTGTCCACGATGATCCGCCGCTCTCCGCTGAGCATGGCGTCGACCGCACCGCGGTACGCGGTCCAGAAGTCGTAGTCACCGAACCGAAGGAAGGGGGTGCGCGCCAGCCACCGGTCGAGGTGGTCGCGCAGCGTCGGAGCGCGCTCGGCCGCGACGACGCGCTCGCGGTCCTCGGGAGTCAGGCGGGAGTGGTAGACCGCCCCCTTGATGCGTAGCCGGGTCTCCGCCGGCACCCCGAGGCGGTTCTCGATCAGCCGGAACTGCGCGCTCTGGAACCCCGACGCGGGCACAAGCGCGTCGCGGAAGTCGAGGAAGTCCAACGGGGTCATGGTCTCGAGCACCTCGAGCTGTCCGCGCAGCAGCGGCTGGATCGACACGATGCGGCGCAGGCGCGCCACCGTCCGGCCCAGCTCGCTGGTCGGAACCGTGTCGGCTGCCATCGTCTCCAAGACCGCGTTGAGCTCCCAAAGGATCTGCTTGAACCACAGCTCGAACGCCTGATGGACGATGATGAACAGCATCTCGTCGTGGGCGGGTGCGCCGTCGAGCGAGCTGACTGGACGCTGCGCGTCGAGCAACTTGTCCAACTCGAGGTAGTCGGCGTAGTAGCGCGGGGCTGCCATGGTCACCTGCCTCGGCCGTCGGGTCCGTCGGCCGATGCTACCCAGCCGTGCGGGCTCAGGGGGTCCCGGCGGTCCGCTCCGCCAGGCTCCACGCGAGGAAGGCCAGCAGCTCGGCGGCCTGGTGCGGTTCGAGCGGCGCGCTGCCCGTGCACCGGTCGCCCGACCACAGCGTGAGGACCATGACGTCGGCCTCGCCATGCCACGTTGCCCGCAGGTCTGAGTGCGACGTGGGCAGTAGCACCCGTCGAGTCGTTGGTGTCGGCTGGTCGGGCATCGCGACCCTCTCGTCCAGCACCATCAAGCCGCGTACGGCGCCCGACGTCAAGGCCCGGGAACCACCGGCAGATGACGCCGCCACCTGTGATACTGCGCCCGTGCATCCCTTCCTCGACGCACCGCTGCCGCTCGCGATCGCGCATCGCGGGGGCTCGGCCGACGGTACAGAGAACACCATCGCGTCCTTCGCGCGCGCGGTCGAGCTCGGCTACCGCCACCTCGAGACAGACGTCCGGGTGACCGCGGACGGCGAGCTGGTCGCCTTCCACGATCCCGGCCTCGAGCGGGTCGCCGGCACGGATCGGCGGCTGCGGGACCTGACCTGGGCGGAGCTGTCCCGGCTGCGGGTCGGTGGCCGTGAGCCGGTCCCGCGCTTCTCCGAGGTGCTCAAGGCGTTCCCCGACGCCCGGCTCCTCGTGGACCCGAAATGCGACGGCGCAGTCGACCCACTGATCTCGGCGCTGCGCGACCACGATGCTGTCGACCGCGTGTGCGTCGGATCGTTCTCCTCCGACCGGCTGCGGCGCGTGCGTGCGGCGTTCGGCGATGCGGTCTGCACCTCGATGGGACCCGGCGAGGCGCTCCGGCTGCGGCTGGCCGCGTGGCGTGTGCTGCCGCTGTCGGCCGTGCCGACCGAGCCCGCGTGTGCGCAGGTGCCCGTGCGCTACGGGCCGCTCGTGTTCGCCGAACCACGCTGCATCGCGTTCGCGCACGCCAGCGGTCTGCAGGTCCACGTGTGGACCGTCAACGACCGCGCGACGATGACGCGCCTGCTCGACCTCGGCGTCGACGGTGTCATCACCGACGAGCTGACGGTGCTGCGCGATCTGCTGGTCGCACGCGGGCAGTGGCATGGCGGCTGATGTGGTGCGGTCGGGCGTCCGGCGGCAGCAGCGCGCCTGGTACGTCTACGACTGGGCCAACTCGGCGTTCCAGACCACCGTGCTCACCGTGTTCCTCGGCCCGTACCTGACGGCGCTCGCCGAGGCAGCCGCCGTCGACGGGTTCGTGCGACCTCTGGGAATCCCCGTCCGCGCCGCCGCCTACTACCCCTACCTCGTGTCCTTCTCGGCGCTGCTGCAGGTGGTGTCGATGCCGCTGGTCGGCGCGCTGGTCGATCGGACCGGCCGTCGCAGGCTGCTGCTGGGCGTGCTGGCCTACATCGGCGCGATCGGCACGATGCTGCTGTACCTCGTCGGTGGTGACGAGTACCTGCTCGGGGGGCTGCTGTTCCTGGTGACCTCGGTCAGCTTCACGTGCTCGATCGTCGTCTACAACGCCTGGCTGCCCGACATCGCCAGCACCGAGGACCGGGACCGCGTGTCGTCCAGGGGCTGGGCGACCGGCTACCTCGGAGGCGGGCTGCTGCTGGCCGCGAACCTCGTCCTGCTGCAGCAGGCCCAGGCAGGCGCCCTCGGCCTCGACGTCAGCACCGCGGTGCGCATCAGCCTGGTGTCGGCCGGCGGATGGTGGGCGATCTTCACGCTGGTCCCGCTCGTGGGCCTGCGTGACGCACCGCCACGCCCGGTCGCGGGCGGTGGCTTCCGCCAGCTTGGCATGACCCTGCGGCGCCTCCGCGCCGCCCCCGCGACGCTGTTGTTCCTCGCCGCGTACCTGATGTTCAACGACGGAGTGCAGACCGTGATCTCACAGTCCGCGGTCTTCGCCGCCTTCGAGCTGGACCTGACCGAGGACGTCATCGTCGTGGCGGTGCTGATCGTGCAGCTCGTCGCGGTCTTCGGCGCGCTGCTGCTCGGATGGCTGGCGGACCTGGTCGGCGCGAAGAAGGTGGTGCTGGCCAGCCTGCTGATCTGGATCGCCGTCCTCGGCGGAGCGTTCGTGCTGCCGCCCGGTGAGGTGATGGCCTTCTACGCGTTGGCGGTGTCCATCGGGGTCGTCCTCGGCGGGACGCAGGCGCTCTCGCGCTCGCTGTTCAGCCACATGATCCCGGACGGCTCCGAGGCGGAGTACTTCAGCGCCTACGAGATCTCGGACCGTGGCACCAGCTGGATCGGTGCGCTGCTGTTCGGGGTGGCGGTGCAGGCCACCGGCAGCTACCGCATCGCGATCGTGTCGCTGGTCGTGTTCTTCGCCCTCGGGTTCGTCCTGCTGTGGTTCGCCGACATCCGCCGGGCCGCCGCCGAGGCAGGCAACCCGGCCCCTGCACGGGTCTGACAGTGCAGCTGCGGGCGGTGGGCGTGGACGGCACCCGCGGCGGCTGGGTCGCGGTCGTGGTCGTCGGCGACGAGATCGCCGACGTGTGGCGGGTGGCGGACCTTGCGACCGTGGCCGACCGGGTCGGAGCGGTCCCGTTCGGCATCGACATCCCTGTCGGCCTGCTGGATCGGGCGCGGCGTTCCGCCGACGTCGCCGCCCGCGCCCAGCTGGCGCACACTGCTTCGTCGGTGTTCCCCGCGCCGTGCCGGTCGGTCGTTGACGCGTTCAGAGCCGGCGCCGTCCGCGACCACGACGGGGCCAACGCGCTGTCGCGACGCGTGATCGGCGTCGGGCTGTCGCGGCAGACGTGGAACCTGGTTGACAAGATCGCCGAAGCCGATGCCCTGGTCGAGCGCGGGGTCGAGCTGCGCGAGGTGCACCCCGAGCTGGCCTTCCACCAGCGCGCGGTGCGGCCGCTGGCGAGCAAACGCACGTGGAACGGCGTGATGGCTCGCCTGGCGATCCTGCGCGCGCTGGGGCTGGAGCTGCCCGACCACGTCGAGGGCGGCGACCGGCTGGCACCCGACGACGTCCTGGACGCCGCGATCGTGGCGTGGACCGCGGCAGGGGCGCACCACCGGGCGGAGCTGCGCAGCAACCCCGACCCGCCCCGGGAGTGGGACCGCGGCCGTCCGATCGCCATCTGGACGCGTCCGTGACCTGCGCCGGCGTCCGTGGCCCGGTGCGGTGCGCCCGATGGGACGGACCGGTGGCGTGCGCCGATGGGTCCGGCCGGCGGGGTGCGTCCGATGGGGCCGGCCCGAAGCTTAGTCGGCCGTCCGCGTTGGCCTGGTAGAGCGCCAGGTGCCCACTGGTCAGCGCCGCGCCGGCGTCGCCGGCGTTCCCGAGCGCGGCCACACCGATCTGAAACGGCATGCGCAGCGGCTCCTGGCCGGTCGCGAGCGGCTGGCGTACACGGTTGCCATACCCAACCTGTCGTCTCCGCGCGGCGCCACCGCACGCGTCGCGGGCTGCAGCCGCGCCGATGATGCTGTCGGCACGAGGTGACCGACCTACGTGCGCTGGGTGTCAGACCGGCGGCTGTCCCGTCAGCACCTCGCCTCGGCGCCGACGGCGCTCGCGGTGCCGGCGGATGCGTGAGGCGACGGCCACCACGAGCACCAGCCCGGCCAGCAGCAGCGTCGCCGCGACACCCGCAGCCAGCCACGGTGCCGCGACCGCCAGGGTGATGAGCCCGGCGACCGTGACGTCCTCGGCGACACTCACGGCGATGTTGCTCGCCGGCTCCGGGGAGGCGTTGATCGCTGCGCGCAGCCCCGCCTTGACGGCGTGGCTGGCCAGAGCGCTCAGCCCGCCGGCCGCGGCGGCGAGGGCCTGCTCGACCGACGAGGCGTCGCCGGCCAGCAGCAGCCCGATCGCCGCGCCGAGGATCGGCCGGATCGCCGTGTGCACGGCGTCCCATGTCGAGTCGAGCCATGGGATCTTGTCGGCGACGAACTCCAGCCCGTAGAGGACGGCCGCGCCGACCAGGATCTCGGTCCGCTGCAGCGCCACGGGGATCGCGTCGACGCCCGCGTGGCGGCCGAGGAGGCCCATGACCAGCACGACGGCGTACGCGTTGACGCCGGTGGCCCAGCCAGAGGTGAACACCCACGGCACCAGGTCGGCCACGGTCACTGCTCCCAGTCTGGTCGGGACATCGGGGACACCCCGTGTCCGGGTCAGGGACCGAGGGGCCGAACCCGTCGGATCCCTGATGGTCCGGGGGCGTCCGCCGGGTCAGAGTCGTAACCATCACGGTATCCCCTGAGGAGCACGCTCGACATGATGACTGAGACAGAGACGGACGCGCCGGACACGACGACGGCGCAGGACGATACGACGAGCACCACCACGGCCGACCGCGCGGCCGGTGACGCCACAGGCGCGGCACCCCAGCTACCTCCACCCACGACGGGCGGACCGACGCCGTCGGCCGACAGCCGCAACCTCGCGGTCGTCGCGCACCTCTCGGCGCTGATCGGCCTGGCCGGCGTGCCGTCATTCATCGGACCGCTGGTCGTGTGGCTGCTGCACCGCGACCGTGATCCGTGGGTGGCCGAGCAGGCGCGCGACGCCCTGAACTTCAACCTGTCGCTGCTGGTCTACGCCGGAGCGGCGCTCGCGCTGACGATCCTGACCGTCGGGCTGGGCCTGCTGGTGGTCGTCCCCACCGCCATCGTGGCTGCCGCCGGCTGGTTGGTGGCGACGGTGCTCGCCGCGGTCAGGGCGGCCGACGGTGAGCGCTACCGCTACCCGTTGACGCTGCAGTTGATCAGCTGACCCGTGGCGCTCCGACCGCGCCGCGCCGACGGCCGGGGTCGACGGATGCGATGCATCGCGTGACCCCGGCCTTCGTCGTGTTGGATGATCTCGACCGGCGTGGACCGAACGGTCCATTGTCTGGTCCTCGCACCGGTGTTCCATGGAGTACTTCAGATCGGGGCGATCTCCGTTGCCCTGGGCTGCATCACACTGCGTCGGGGGCGTGCGGAGGCGCACCCCGCACCACGCCGTGGAGCGTGGTTCAGGCAGCGGCGGCAGGTTCCCACGGGGAGCGGCGACGCGGGCAGCGGCCTGCGGACTGGTCGGCGTGCACGGGCAGTACGGTGACCGGTGACGGTGGCTCCGTGGAGGCCCAGGCCAACGGGCCGGAGCAGGGCGGCAAGCAGGTCGCCTCCACGAGTCGTTGGCCGAGGTCGACGTCGAGACGGTGACCTCGTGGCCCTGGGTCTCGACCCGTCTTCGGGGGGCCAGGTCCACGCCGACCGCGTGGCCGCCATGACGGGTGGACGGTTCACATCAAGCCACGCGCGGGCGACGAGCTCGTCCCGCCGCTCGAGGCGCTCGACGGCCGTCGAGAGAGGTGGTGTGCCATGGACCACACCGCGTCGCTCTGTGACGTGGGCAGGAAGCCCCCGTGATTGCCGGAGCCGTGCCAGGACATCGTGCGCGCCCGCCGCCCACGATGCGAACACGATCATGATGGTCCGGTACGACGTCCGGAACCCTGCGGCGCTGCGGTCCGTCCAGGAGTCGGGCACCGAGCTGGCCCCTTCCTCGGGACGTGTTCGAGGCCGCCAGACGGTGTCGTTCGAGCTCTACGACGAGTTCGCCTCGTCCGACCGCGACTCCCAGGCTGTCTTCGCTTTGATGGGACGCGTACCAGCAGAGCGTCCGGGTGCGACATTGGTCCGGCGAGCCCGTCATCCTCGAGCAGGCGCGACCGCGGCAGTGGCGGTGGATCCGACGGCGGCTGACGGCGCGTGGTTGGTGACGACCGTCGAACGGCCGGGCGGCGGCCCGGCCGCGCCGCGGTTTGCGTGATCACGCGCGCACCTGCTAGAGCAGGGGCACCGCGTCCACCGACCCCGGGGATTCGCATGGCGGAGCAGCCCACGTTGGCAGCCGACGACGACCAGGCCATCCGCTACATGCGCGACAAGGTTGGTCCGGGCTGGGCGGTGCCGATGGCGTCCCAGCACCGCAACCTCGCCCGGCTCGGGGACTTCCTGCGCGCCGAGCAGGCGTCGGGACGGCGCTTCCTGCCCTCGGCGAGCCGCATCCTGGCCGCGTTCCGGCAGCCCTTCGACGATGTGCGCGTGCTGCTGGTCGGCCAGGACCCGTATCCGACGCCCGGGCACCCGATCGGCCTGTGCTTCTCGGTCGCGCCCGACGTACGCCCCCTGCCCAAGAGCCTGGCCAACATCTTCACCGAGTACCAGTCCGACCTGGGCCTGCCGGCACCGTCCAACGGCGACCTCACGCCGTGGACGAGGCAGGGCGTCATGCTGCTCAACAGGGTGCTGACGGTGCGTCCCAGCGACTCCGCCTCGCACCGGGGCAAGGGGTGGGAGGCGTTCACCGAGCAGGCGATCCGCGCGTTGGTCGCCCGTCGCCGGCCCATGGTGGCGATCCTGTGGGGCCGCGACGCCCGCAGCCTCAAGCCCATGCTCGGCGACACGCCGATCATCGAGAGCGCGCATCCCAGCCCGCTGTCGGCGTCCCGCGGCTTCTTCGGCTCACGCCCGTTCAGCCGCACCAACGCCCTGCTCGAGCAGCGCGGCGCCGCCCCGATCGACTGGCGGCTCCCCTGACCCCTGGATGACGGCAATCGCGTAGGGCCGCCCCGACCTTCGCTGCCTCACCTCGATGTTCGCATCACCACCTCGAACTTCGCATCACCACCTGTGGCATCGAACGGTGAGGTCAGGGGACCGCACCGTGAGGTCAGGAAGCGTTGACCGTCGTCAGGATCATGTCGGCGGCGCGGGTCCAGCCCGACGGGCCGATGCCGTCGATGCGGGTCAGGTTCTCGACGTCGAGGTCGGCCCACGTACCGTCGGGGCGCTGCACCAACATCGCGATGTCTGCGGCGGCGAGCATCGCGGTGTCGTTGTGCGTGTCGCCGATGCCGTAGATGAGCGGGCGCTGGCCGTAGTCGACCGAGAACAGCTCGCGCAGGATCCCGACCGCGGCACCCTTGTCGTGGTGTCCGCTCGCGGTCCAGAAGCGGGCGCCGCGCTGGAGGCCGAGGTCGACGTCGCCGAGGGCCTCGCGCAGCGCCGTCTCGTCCGCATGGCCGTCGATGACGAGGAACGGCTCTGTGTGATCCCGGTCTCGGGCGCACGCTGCGGCCTCCACGGACAGCCCGGTCCGGTCGGCGATCTCGTCGGCGTCCATGTCACCGAAGCCCCGCAGGGTCACGCCCAGCGCCCCCGCGGCCCGTGCTAGCCGTTGGCGGACCTCCTCGTAGCCGAGCCCGAGCACCACGACCGGTCCGGCGTCGTCGTGGACCGCTGCACCGTTCTCGATCACGAACCGACCGGTCAGGCCGAGGTCCCTGCGGTGCAGCTGCTGCTCCGCGCGGGTCTTGGCGGAGCAGCAGACGACCGGGACGCCGGCGTCGGTCAACACGGCGACCATCGCGGCCGCGGGCCCGGGTTCGTAGGTGTCGTGGTCGAGCAGCGTGCCGTCGAGGTCGGTGACCACGACGATCGGTGCAGTGATGCCCATGCACCCCACCCTCCCCAGGCAACGACGTCCTGCAACGAGCACCTCGACGCCACCGTCGCGGCGGCTGGGTAGCCTTGGCGCATGGCCTCCGAAGCAGGTCCGGTCGCCGCGCGATCGGGTGACGCCGCGACCGACCCGCACGGGTCGCTGGTCATCGCGCGTGGGCTGACCAAGCGCTTCGGCGACTTCACCGCCGTGGACGGCATCGACTTCGACGTCCGCACCGGCGAGGTGTTCGGGTTCCTGGGTCCCAACGGCGCCGGCAAGACGTCGACCATGCGCATGATCGCCGCGGTGTCACCGTTGACCGACGGCACGCTGCGCGTGTTCGGCCGCGACCCCGACGCCGACGGTGCCGAGATCCGTGCGCGGCTCGGCGTTGTGCCGCAGGAGAACAACCTGGACGAGGAGCTGTCGGTCGCCGACAACCTCTACATCTACGGCCGCTACTTCGGCACGCCGAGGGCCCAGGTGCGCGCGCGGATCCCCGAGCTGCTGGAGTTCGCGCAGCTGACCGAGCGCGCCGCCGACAAGGTCACGGTGCTGTCGGGCGGCATGAAGCGACGGCTGGTGATCGCCCGCGCGCTCATCAACACGCCGTCGATGGTGCTCCTCGACGAGCCGACGACCGGGCTTGACCCGCAGGCGCGCCATCTCGTCTGGGACCGGCTGCGCGAGCTCACCCAGCAGGGCGTGACGCTGCTGCTGACCACGCACTACATGGACGAGGCCGAGCAGCTGTGCGACCGGCTGGTCGTGCTGAGCGACGCCCGCATCGTGGCAGCGGGGTCACCGCACGAGCTGATCGCGACCCATGCTGGACGCGAGGTCGCTGAGGTCCGCTTCGTGCCTGGTGGGCGGGACGGCGCCCTCGCGGCGCTCGACGGGATCGGATCGCGCCAGGAGGTGCTGGCTGATCGGGTGATCCTCTACGGCGAGGACGCCGAGCGGCTGACGGCGGCGGTCCGCCGACGCGACGTGCAGGTCGCCAGCACGCTGATCCGGCGTGCCTCGCTGGAGGACGTGTTCCTCCGGCTGACCGGCCGTGGGCTGATCGAGTGACGCTGCACCCGCGCGTTGAGGACGCCATCCCGCGACCCGTACGCGGCGGCCCGCTGGCCGGTGCCATGCGGGTGCTCGAGGGGCACCTGGTCGCCTACCGGCGGACGTGGCGCGGCAACGTGGTGACCACGTTCGTCAACCCCGTGCTGTTCCTGTCGGCGATGGGGCTGGGTCTGGGCTCGCTCGTCGACCGCGGCGCCCAGCTGGGGTCGGTGTCCTATCTGACGTTCTACGCATCTGGCCTGCTGGCAGCCCAGGCGATGCAGACCGGTGTCGGGGACGCGGCGTTCCCCGTCATGGCCGGGTTCAAGTGGACGAAGACCTACCACTCCGCGCTGGCGACCCCGATCGCGATCCGTGACCTGGTCCTCGGACAGGCCGCGTTCATCCTGCTGCGGGTGACGCTGGCGGCCGTCGCCTTCGGGCTCGCGGCCGCCGCGTTCGGCGCGTTCCCGCTGACCGCTGCGCTGGCGGCCCTGCCCGTCGCGCTCCTGTGCGGCCTCGCCTACGCGATGCCGGTGATGGCGTTCACCGCGTCCCGGGAGAGCGAGACCGCGCTGATCAGCGTGTTCCGCTTCGGGTTGGTGCCGATGTTCCTGCTCTCGGGCACGTTCTTCCCGCTCGATCAGCTGCCGACCTGGCTGCAGGCGGTGGCGCGGCTCGTGCCACTGTGGCACGCGATCGAGCTGGTCCGGGCGATCACGCTGACCGACGCCTCCACCTGGCCGTGGGCGGCGCACGTCGCCTACCTGCTGCTGTGGCTCCTGGTGGGCGCGGTCCTGGCCCCACGGTTCTTCCGCCGCAGGCTGGTGGCGTGATGGTGCTGGGCCAGGTGATCGCAGCCGCGGCGGTGCGGGCAGGCGGCGCGGCCAGGGTGATCGAGCGCGACATCCTCGTGACCCGCAACAGCTGGCTCGTGTTCGTGTCCGGGTTCGTCGAACCGGTGTTCTACCTGTTCGCGATCGACGTCGGCCTGGGCGGCCTGGTCGGCGACGTGACCGGGCCGGACGGCACCCCGGTCAGCTACGCCGCCTTCGCGGCGCCCGCTCTGCTGGCCGCATCGGCGATGAACGGCGCCGTGTACGAATCGACCTTCGGCATCTTCTTCAAGATGAAGTGGGGCCGGATCTACGACGGGATGCTGGCCACGCCGCTGACGCCCACCGACGTGGCGGTGGGTGAGATCGGCTGGTCGCAGTTGCGGGGGCTGGCCTACGCGTGCGCATTCATGGTCGTCATGGCCGTGATGGGCCTGATCGCGTCACCATGGGCCGTGCTCGCTGTACCGGCCGCGATCCTCATGGGCTTCGCGTTCGGCGCCGTCGGCATGGCGGTCGCCACCTGGATGCGCAGCTGGGTGGACCTCGACCTGGTCAACCTCGCGCTGCTGCCGCTGTTCCTGTTCTCGGCCACGTTCTACCCGCTGGACGTCTACCCGCGGCCGTTGCAGGTGCTGACCCAGCTGTCACCGCTGTACCACGGGGTCGCGCTGATCCGCGGCCTGACGCTGGGGGCGATCGACTGGCAGCTGGGCGTCCACGTCGCCTTCCTGCTCGCGATGGCCGCCGTGGGCGCCGTCGTCGCGTCCCGCCGCCTGCACCGCCAGCTGCTGCCGTGAGCGACGCGCCACCCGTGGCCGGTGCGACCTAGCATGGTCGACGAGGCCGATGTCTGAGGAGGCGCACATGTGGTTCGCCCGGAAGAAGACCGAGATGGTGGCACCGTCTGAAGCACTGCCGGGGCGTGACCGGCCCGTGCCGACGGCGTCGACCCACCTGGTCACCGGCCAGCCCCTGCACCCACCGTTCCCCGACAGCACCGTGCAGGCGGTCTTCGGCATGGGCTGCTTCTGGGGCGCCGAGCGGTTGTTCTGGCAGACCGACGGCGTGGTGACGACCGCCGCGGGCTACGCAGGTGGATCCACGCCCAACCCCACCTACGAGGAGGTCTGCTCGGGCCGGACCGGCCACACCGAGGTCGTGCTGGTCGTCTACGACCCCGCCGCGGTGAGCTACGACGTGCTGCTCAAGGTGTTCTGGGAGAACCACGACCCGACGCAGGGCATGCGCCAGGGCAACGACGTCGGCACCCAGTATCGCTCGGCGATCTACACGACGACCGAGGAGCAGCGGGCGCGGGCTGAGGCGTCCCGCGCCGCGTACCAGGCGGCGCTGACCAACGCGGGCTTCGGGGAGATCACGACCGAGATCGCCGACGCCGGGCCGTTCTACTACGCCGAGGACTACCACCAGCAGTACCTGAAGAAGAACCCCCACGGCTACTGCAACCACGGGTTCTGCCAGGTCGCCTACGACCCTGAGCAGACGCCGACGAAGGTCGAGCTGCCGCAGGACTAGGGCCTGCTTCGGACCGGTCGTGAACCGGGGCGCAGCTGCGCCGAATGCCCGCCGGGACCGGGAGACAGGTTCTGGACGCTCAGGCGACCGCTCGCTCGGGTTGTGGCTCCTCGGACACGTCGACGTCCCACCACGCGGTCACGACGGTCCGTGTGGTCGGCACGCCGAGCTCGCTGACCAGCGCCGCGACCTCCTGACGGCGGTCGTCGCCGACGGCCAGGCGCTGGCATACGAACGCGACCTTGTCGTCCAGATCGGCGCCGTGGAGGCTGTTGGGCCGCTCCCACCGCTCGTGGCGGGGCGCGTAGCCGAGGTCGGCGAACACCTCGAGGGCGTCGTCGGCGGTGGGGACGTGCGGCCGCTCGACATCGTGGACGGCACGCCAGTACGGGCGGAGCCAGTCCAGGGGATGGCGGGTCGGGAACTCCAGGACGACGCGGTGGCGGGCGTGGGCGGTCAGCGCCTCGGCGAACGGCACCAGGGGCGCGACGTTGTAGATCACGTGGAGGCACACGACGACGTCGGCGACCGGGGCTCCGGCGGCCGCCTCGGGCCACGTACCCTGCACGGTGCGGACCGCCACGCCCGCGCGTCTGGCGGCCTCCGTGAAGGCGCGGAGCATCTCAGCGCTCTGGTCGGCGCCGATCAGCAGGCCGGCACGGTCCGCCAGGGGCAGGCTGCCCGCTCCGCCGCCGCAGCCGACGTCGAGCACGGACCCGCCCTCGGGCAGACGTGCGGCAGCGCGGCCATGGGTGATCGTCGGCGGCTGGCGCACCGCCTCGTCGGCGAGCTCGCTGAACCGCCGGACCGAGAACGCATGCGGGTCCGCGGGTGCGGCCGCCAGGATGCGGTCGGGGATCGCCCACCGCGCCAGGCCCTCACGCCACTGGTCCGCCGCGGTCACGGTCGACCGTCACGCGCACGGTCCTGCGGCAGCCGGGACGCGCGCCACAGCCCGGCGGCGATCGTGCGCATGGTCACGGGTGTCAGCGCTCCCTTTCCGAAGGCGAGGTCGGCGAGCAGGTGGGACGTCGCGGGCGACCGTGCCGCCGCGTGCACGAGGTGGTCGAGCACCGCACCGGTGCCGGCCAGCCGTGCCAGCCAGCGCGTGCTCCGGACGTGGGCGCCCAGGGCCGCGCGCAGCAGTGCACGATACCCGTCGAGCGGCGCCGCGGGCGCACGCACAGCGGCCTGCGCAGCCAACCTGCCGCTGAGGAGGGCGTAGAAGATGCCCTCGCCGGTGATCGGGTTCACCAGGGACGCGGCGTCGCCGGCCAGCAGCACCCGGTCGTCACCGAGGTGCATGCCGCCGGTCGAGAGGGGGAGCCGGTGGCCGCGCACGTCGGTCGCGCGCGCCCCGTGCGGCAGCAGCGCCACCATCCTGCGCTCCAACCGCGCGCGCGGGACGGGTGCCGCGCCCGCGAACACGCCGTAGCCGACGTTCGTGTGCTCGCCGTCGATCGGGAACGACCAGGCGTACGCCAGACCGGCGGTCCGCTCCCACAGCAGAAGCATCTCCGACGGTCCGTCGGGCGCCGGCGCGTAGCCGCGGATCGCGACGCCGGTGTGCCGCGGTGCCGCGGTGCCGACCGTCAGACGGCGCAGCTGCGAGTTCGCGCCGTCCGCACCGATCACGACGCGGCCCGCCACCTCGCCCTCCGTCGTCCGGAGACGCACGAGGCCGGCGTCGAGCTCGACCGCTCGCACCGTCGCTGTGCACCACGACGAGACGGTCGCACGGGCCGCCGCGGCGAGCCTGGCGTCGAGCACACGCCGCGGGATGACGTAGCCGGCCGCCGGTGGTGCATCGGCGACCTCCCGGCCACGGGGCGAGCGCAGGCGCAGCCGCGTCACCGGCGGCGATCCATCGACGACGCCGGGGACGCCGAGGCGGCCGAGCTCGGCGACTGCGTCGGGGCTCAGGCCGTCACCGCACGGCTTGTCGCGGGGGAAGGTCGCGCGTTCGACCACCGCGACGGCCGCGTCGGGCGCTACCCGGCGCGCGGTCAGGGCGGCGGCCGCACCCGCCGGGCCCGCGCCCACGATGACCAGGTCGTAGACCATGCGACCAGGGTGACACCGGTGCATGGCCCGCGGCGCATTAGCATGCTCGGTCGTGACCACTCCCGATCCGTCCTGCGCGTTCTGCCGTGTCGTCGCCGACGACGATCCCGACGTGCTCGTGTACCGCACCGACCAGGTCGTCGGCTTCCTCGACATCCGGCCGGTGTTCCACGGCCACGTCCTGCTGGTCCCGCGGGCGCACCACGAGACGCTGGACGACGTGCCGGCCGCGCTGGCCGCACCACTGCAGACCGCGACGCAGGTCACCATGCACGCGCTCCGTGAGGCCGTTGGTGCGCAGGGAGCGTTCGTCGCCAGCAACAACGTCGTCAGCCAGAGCGTGCCCCACCTGCATTGGCACGTGGTCCCGCGCACGCGCGGCGACGGGTTGCGCGGCTTCTTCTGGCCGCGCCACCCCTACGCCGACGAGGCCGCCCTCCAGCAGATGCGCGAGCGCGTCCGCGCCGCCATCCAGGCGGCGATGGCCCGCTGACCGCGTGACGGCGAGCGTCGGCGAGCCGTGCGTGGGGGGATCCGAGGGTGCGTGCGGCCTCGACGGCGAGCATCGGAGGAGCCGGGCTGCGGCGCGCCCGCCTGGCGGCAAGCCGCTCGGCGCGCAGGCCGTGTGCGCGGCTGACGCGGCTCAGGCGTCCGGGCCGGAGGAGGGCGGTCCCAGCCGGTGCAGGTGGCGCCACAGCAGGCCGTGGGCGGCCACGCCGACCAGCAGCACGATCGCCGCCGACCAGATGCCGAACGCGGCGCAGATGAGCGCCGCGGCAAGTGCGCCCGCCACGAGGACGGCGCGCATCGCGTTGACCTGCTCCATCGCTGCTCCTCAGCTGGGGACCCACCACATGGTAGGTCGTGCGCCGGCCAGCACCGCGGCGGTCGCCGGTGCCTCCGGGTGGTCGCGGACGGCCAGGAACAGCAGCACCAACGCGACGACCAGCAGGACCAGCAGGCCCGCACCCCATGCCAGCGCGCGACGCAGCTGGCGGCCCTCCTCGTCGACTGGGACGGGGGGCAGCGCCTTGTGGGGCGTCGGGGTGTCCGGCGGGTGCTCCACGTCGCCGTCGCTCGCGTCCGGCCTGGGTCCGGCGTCGTCGTCCCCGGGCCTCGTGCCATCGGGCGCCATGCGCAGCGACGGCGGTGCGAACGTGTCGCCCTCGGTGACTGCGTCGAGCGCAACCGCCACCTCGGCGGCGGCTGGGCGCGTGGCGGGGTCCTTGGCCAGCAGGCCGTCGATCAGGGGCGCGAGCGGTCCCAGGTGCTCGCCGGGGCGGTGGGGTCGCTCGCGCACGGCGCGCGTCGTGGCGACCGACCCGGCGTCGGAGAACGGCGCGCAACCCTCGATTGCGAAGTACAGGGTGGCGCCCAGGCCGTAGAAGTCGGCCATCGGCCCGACCCGCTCGCCGCGTGCCTGCTCCGGCGCCATGTACGCCGGTGTGCCCAGAACGCTGCCGGCCGCGGTCAGCGCGGGATCGTCGCCGAGCAGCGCGATGCCGAAGTCGGTGATGTAGACGCCGCAGTCGCCAACGAGGACGTTGCTGGGCTTGACGTCGCGGTGCACCACGTTTGCGGCGTGGACCGCCAGCAGCGTCGCGAGCAGCGACTGGCCGACCTGAGCGGCGCGCTGTGGTGTCAGCGTCCCGGTCCGGCGGACGACGCGGGTCAGGCTCGGCGCCTCGATCAGCTCCATGATCAGCGACACCTGCGCGCCGTCGTCGTACACGTCGTAGACCTGGACCACGCCCGGCGTTTGCAGCTTGGCGACCGCCTGCGCCTCGCGCATCGCCCGTGTACGGCTGCGCGTGCTGCGCGACTCACTGAGCACGATCTGCTTGATCGCCACGGGCCGCCGTAGGTGCAGGTCCTCACCGCGCCAGACGGCACCCGAACCACCGCGCCCGATCAAGGAACGCACCACGTAGCGGCCCGCGATCAGCTGGGTGCCGGGTTGGGGCTGTGTCACCTGGTCTCCACAGGTGGCCGGTGTGAGACGGCGCGGTGGTGTCCGGTCGCGCGCCACGCGACGCCAGCTCGGTTCGCCGTATTCCGCTGGTGACGCATACCGTAGCGGAGCGCGCCGAGACAGGGAATGGAACAATGCCATCTGACCCACGGATCGCCGTCGTCACGGGCGCGTCGAGCGGGATCGGCGCCGCCGTCGCGCGCCGCCTCGCCGACGACGGCATGACGGTCGTAGCGGTCGCGCGACGTGTCGACCGCCTGGACGCGATGGCGGCTGACCGTCCCAGGATCGTCGCCCACGGTGCGGACGTCGCCGATCGCGCCGCGGTTGACGGCCTCGCCGAGCGCGTGGGCGCGCAGTTCGGCCGGTGCCACGTGCTCGTGAACAACGCGGGCGTCCGTGGGGGAGCGTTCACTGGGCCTGGGAGCGTCGACGGCCTGCTGCACACCATGCAGGTCAACTTCGTCGGGGCCGTGCACACGACCGTGGCCCTGCACGACCTGCTCGCATCCAGCGCCCCGAGCCAGATCATCAATGTGGGGTCGGTGTCGGGCAAGGTCGGTGCCGGACCGCCCGACTACTGCGCGTCGAAGTTCGCCCTCGTCGGGTTCTCCGAGGCGTTGTCGCTGTCGTGGGCGCACAAGGGCATCGCCGTCACGCAGCTCAACCCGGGGTTCATCGCAACCGAGGGCTTCCCGCAGAGGCGACTGGTCGCGTCGCGCCTCAGGCGGTTCGTCGGCGCCCCCGAGGACGTCGCCGCCGCGGTGGCCGACGTCGTGGCGTCACCGGTTCGCGAGCGCACCGTGCCGCGGTGGTACCGGTCGCTGGTGACCCTGCGCCATGTCGCCCCGCCGCTGTTCTGGGCCTTCGCGTCGCGCACGTCACGGGCGCGTGGCACCCGCGACGGCTGATGGTCGACCCGCAGGCCGTCTTCGCCTGGGGCGTTGCCGCCGGCGACCCCGCACCCGACGGCGTCATCCTGTGGACCAGGGTGCCGGCGTCTGAGACCGCTCCGGTCGACGCGGCCTGGACGATCGCCACCGACCCGGCGATGCGCGACGTCGTCACGACCGGGAGCGCAGCCGCGGCTTCGGGCACCGACTGGACCGTCAAGGTGCGGGTGCGCGACCCCGGGCTGCGCCCGTTCACCACGTACTGGTACCGGTTCGAGGCCCTGGGCGCGAGCAGCCGGACGGGACGGTTCAAGACGCTGCCCGACCCGGACATGCCCCTGGGCCGTCTGCGTCTCGGGTACGTGTCATGCCAGGACTTCACGTCCGGGCGCTTCCACGCACTCCGGTTGCTGGCTGACGCGGACGTCGACTACGTGCTGCACCTGGGCGACTACATCTACGAGTCCGCCGACGACCCGCGGTTCCAGCGTCGCGGCCCTGCCGACCGTCGGTTGGTCCTTCCGGGTGGCCGGGTACGGGCCGAGACCCTCGACGACTACCGCTGGCTGTACCGCGCGTATCGTCGCGACCCGGATCTCCAGCGCCTCCACGAGCGCTTCGCCGTCATCCCGATCTGGGACGACCACGAGTTCGCCAACGACGGCTACGGGGTCCACGACACCGACACCACCGACGAGGCGGCCAACGCCGACCCTGCCCGGCGCAGTGCAGCCTCGCAGGCCTGGGCGGAGTACCTGCCCGCCGACGTGGCCTTCGACCCGACCGCGGAGCCGCTCGACCAGATCCGCATCTACCGTCGTGCCGTGTTCGGCGACCTCGTCGACCTCGTGGTCACCGACGAACGCCTGTACCGCGACGGCCCGCCCTGCGGTCTCGCACGACAGGACCGGTACGCGACCCGCGGCTGTGCGGCGCGCCACGCCCCCGACCGCACGATGCTCGGTGCCGACCAGCGGCGCTGGCTGATCGACACGCTGACCGGCTCGTCACGCCCGTGGAAGCTGTGGGCCAACGAGACGATGCTGCTGCCGTTCCGGCTACCGGGGTGGCTGGTGCGCCGCCTGCACCCGCACGCGGGTGACGTGCCGATGCGGTCGGAGGTGCTGGTCAGCCTCGACCAGTGGGACGGCTACACGGCCGAGCGGGCGACGCTGGCCGACGCGCTGGTCGACGTCGACGGCCTGGTCGTGCTGACGGGCGACCTGCACTCGTTCATCACGGGGACGCTGCGGACCGATGACGGACGGGTCGTCGCGACCTGCCTGATGGTCGGCTCGGTCACGTCGGCCAACCTCGCCGAGATGATCGCTGGGCGCACGCTGCCGAGCGTGCCGCTGCCACTGACCCGGCTGATCCGTGGCTCGAACCCGCACCTGTCCTACGTCAACTCGAGCGCCCATGGCTACAACCTGCTCGACATCACGCCGGACCGGCTGCGATGCGACATGGTCGCGGTCAGCGGGGTGCGCGCCCCGTTCGCGTTCCAGTGGACCTTGCACACCGTCGAGGTCGCGGCGCCCCCGCGGTGACGCGTCGAGGTTCCTCGACTTCCGTCGTCGTGTGCGGCATCGTCTGTCCATGGGTACTCCGATCGACCGCGCCGCACATGTCCGGGCCACGGCGGAGCCTCGATCCCAGGGGGCACGGCGGGATCTGACGGCGCTGCCGAAGGTCCATCTCCACCTGCACCTGATCGGCTCGATGCGCCCACGCACGCTCGCCGACCTCGCCCGCCGCAACGGCGAGTGCCTGCCCGCCGAGCTGTCCGCGCTGACATGCCGCGTCAGCTCGCCGCCGACGACCTACCACGGCGTCACGCCGACCGAGGCGGACGTCCGGGGCTTCGCGCGGTTCGACGCCCTCTACGTCGCCGCGAAGCGTCAGGTGCGTGGCCTCGACGATCTCGGGCGGCTCGTCGGCGAGCTGGCGGCCGACGAGGCGGACGCGGGATCGCGCTGGGTCGAGGTGACGGCGAACCCCAGCCTGTACCACGGGCGGCTTGGGCCCGACGAGGCGGTGCTGGAAGCACTGCTCGAGGCGGGCCGCCTGGCCCAGCGCACGACCGGTGTGGGCGTCGGCTGGGTCGTCAGTGCCGACCGGCGCTTCCCGGACCGCGCGACGTCGCTGGCCGAGCTGGCCGTGCGCTACGCCGGTGACGGGGTCGTCGGCTTCGGGCTGGCCAACGACGAGGCCGCCAACCCGACGACCGCCTTCGGGCCCGCGTTCGACATCGCCCGCGACAGGGGCCTGCTGTCGGTGCCGCATGCGGGTGAGCTGACCGATGCGGCCGACATCGTCGGAGCCGTCGACCGCTTGGGCGCGGATCGCATCGGCCACGGGATCCGCGCGATCACGGACCGCCGGGTGCTTGAGCAGCTCGTCGACCGGCAGGTCTGCCTCGAGGTGTGCCCCGCGTCGAACGTCGCGCTCGGCGCCATCGACCACCTGGCGGAGCACCCGTTGCCGCAGCTGCTGGCCACGGGGTGCGCGGTCACGCTCGCGGCCGACGATCCGCTGCTCTTCGGGTCGGGCCTCGCCGACCAGTACCTGATCGCCAGACGCGTGTTCGGTCTCGACGATGCCGAGCTCGCCGAGCTCGCACGCTGCGGCATCCGCGCGGCCGGCTGCCCGCCGCACCTGCGCGACGAGCTGCTCGCCGAGGTCGACGACTGGCTGGCGGACGTGCCGGCGGACGCGGCGGCCTGACACGACGCCGCTCAGGCGTCCAGCACTCCGCGGGCCGTGATGAACACGTCGTCGAGCATCTCCGGCGTCAGGCGACCGGTGAACGTGTTCTGTTGGCTGGGGTGGTAGCTGCCGAGAAGCGTGTACCCGCCGACCGTGGCCCGCGCGCCGTGGCCGAACCGCGGTCGGGGATGGACCGGGCCGAGCTGGCGCAGCAGCGCCTGCCATGCGAAGCCGCCGAGGGCGACCAGCAGGCGGGCCGGCAACAGCTCCAGCTCGCTGTGCAGCCATGCCGCGCAGGTGTCCCGCTCGGTGGCCGTCGGCCTGTTGGCGGGGGGCGCGCACCGCACCGCGGCGGTGATCCAGCAGTTCCGCAGCGTCAGGCCGTCGCCGCGCCGCCGCGACGTGGGCTGTGACGCGAAGCCGGTCCGGTGCAGTGACGCGTAGAGGAAGTCCCCGGAGCGGTCACCTGTGAACATGCGGCCCGTGCGGTTCGCGCCGTGGGCCGCGGGCGCCAGGCCGACGACCACCATGCGCGCAGCGGGGTCACCGAACCCCGGCACCGGACGTGCCCAGTAGTCCCAGTCGGCGTAGGCCGCGCGCTTGTCGCGACCCACGCGCTCGCGCCACGCGACCAGCCGTGTGCACGCCCGGCACCGCGCCACGCGGTCCGACAGCACCTCGAGGCCTGTGGCGTCCGCCGCGGGCGTCCCGCCGGTCACGTGACGACGGCGTCGTCGAGATCGGGATCGGCCGCGCGGTCCCCCGGGCCCATCGTCCGCAACGTCGAGACCACCAGCTGGGCGACGCCCGCGTTGCGTACCGACCGCAGGTCAGCGGGCACCACATGCCGCGGCGCCGCATCGGTGGAGGTCTCGGCGATGGCCTCTTCGAACGCAGCCATGACGTCTTCCCAGTGGGCGCGCATGTCGACGTCGCCGCGGTTGAACTTCCTGTGCTTGTCGGGCTCGTCGAGCCTGGCCCGTACCCGCTCGCGCTCGTGGCGGTGCGCCGTGCCGCGCAGTTCCAGCGTGTCGCGAGGGTTCCGCCGCGCGAGCTGTGGTGCCTCGCCTGGCGGGATGCGGGTCGGTGCCAGCAGGTCCGGGTCCATCGGCGGAGTGTAGGCGCTCGTCGGGTGCCCGGTACCGTCTACTCGCGATCCTCCGACCACTCGGGGCATCCAAGCGTTTCCCAGATCCGCTCCCGCACCAGCAGCTGGTAGCCGACCCACTCCTGGGCGAGGCGGCGGCCACCGACCAGGAGCCTGGTCACGAAGTCGCGGGACCGCGCAGGCAGCCACGCCGTCAGCACCCGCACCTGCTCGATCGGCAGCGGCGTCGCGGGCGACGGTGTCCCGTGGCGCACGAGCAGGTCGTACATTTGAGCCGCGGGCTCGACCTGCGGCAGCCCCGCTGCCGCCGCCCGCTGGTCGGCACGTCGCGCGGTCTCGAGGTCGGTGGCGTCGAGGTCGCCGTAGTACAGGATCCGGTCGATGGTCCGGTCGAGCGTGCGCGCGAACTGGACCGAGCTCGCGAAGTAGGAGCCCGCGCCGTGGGCGACCAGGCCGATGGCGGTCGACGGTGCCTCCACCAGCGCGCGGCGGACGCTGGCGAACATCTCGTGGCCGGACACGACGAGCAGGGTCGCCGTCTGCCCGACCGCGCTGTACACGAACGGGGGTGGCACCGGGACGCAGCACAGCAGCTCCCAGCTGAGCCGGTGCGGACCGAACAGCTCGGTCGTGGCGAGCTCGTGCAGCCGGTCCTCGTGGCCCGCGCCGAACAGGTGCAGCGACCGTTCCCGCGGGGGCACGATGACTGCGGTCGCCGCCTCCTCGGCCAGCCAGCGATTGATCCGCAGCAGGTCGTCGAGCTGAGCCTGCGTCAGCTCGACCTCCGCCGCCCACGCCAGCTCCGGCGCCCACCGCTCGGCGCGCGCGATCCCGAGCCGCTGCGTCCGCTCGGATGCCGGCAGCATCTCGATGCGGCGGGGCAGCGGAGGGTCGCGCCGGTCCCACGCGCGAGGGTTCACGGGTAGCGACAGCCAGCTGGCCTGCTCCAGCTCGTCCAGCGCGCGACGGAGACGCTGGCGGCGGTCGTCGGCGACCAGCAGCTCGGGCGCCGAGCTCAGGAAGCAGCTCCAGATCTCGGCGAGCTGGATCCGGTCCCGCTCGACCGCCAGCAGGCAGCGGCGCAGCCGCCAGGCCAGCGGGCTGAGCTCGCTCACCGGCCCCGTGGGACAACGGCGACCGTGTCCGCCCGTCTCCACATATGTGTCGCCTCGACCCTGCCCTGCTCGCTCTCGCCGACCGTCGCGCGCTCCACGTGGAGGTTGCCGGACCGTGCGTCCCGACGCTCGTTGCGCAGGCGGATCCAGTGTGGCAGCACCCCGACCGCCTCGCGGTCGTCGACCGCTGTCGCATAGACCAGCTGCACCCCCATCGCGTCCGCTAAGCGTCGCTGCAGCTGCAGCAGCGTGACGTTCGACGACGTGCCGATCGGGTTGTCGAGCGTGAGCATCCCGCCGGCCGTCTGCGTCTGGCGGACCTGGGCACGCAGCCGCGCGAGCGTGCAGTACAGCAGGATGGCCGCCGTCAACTGTTCGCCGCCCGAGAACGTGGCGAGCTCGGTGACCGGGACGCGCTGGGGCCGCAGGGCCGGGTTCGGCTTGAGGATCTGGACCGCGAACCCCTCGACGCCGACGGCCGCATGCACCGCGCGCTGCAGCAGTGGCACGCCTGCGGGACGCACGCCCTCGTCGACGAGCTCGTCGACCATCACCTCGAGGCGTGCGAGCAGCTCGTCGTCGATCGCCGGTGCGGCGTAGCGGATATGCAGGAAGCGCTGGTCGGACCACTCCCCGAAGCCCGCCGGCAACGCCGAGACCTGGTCGGCCTGGCGCAGCAGCCACAGCCCGCGCTGGGTGTCGGCGGCGATCTCGCGTACGAGCAGACGCCGGTGGGCGGTGAGCTCCTCCAGCTTCTGCTCACACTGGGTCAGGCGCATGCGCAGCTGGTCGACGAGCGTTGCGTTGTCGCGCGCCACTCCCACCGGGTCGCTGCCGAGCCGCTCGCGGATAGGGCCGTCGAGCGGTGAGAACCGGTCGTCGGTCACGAAGCGCCGGACGTCGGCAGCGGCGCCGGCCGCCGCGCCCCCCGCGCGGTCGACGCGGTCCGCGCCCTCGTCGATCCGCGTGAGGAGGTCGTCGACCAGAGCCCGGGCGCGACCAGGGTCCTCGGGCTCCCACGCGGCGGGGGCGAACCGGCGGTCGTCGCCGAGGTCGATCAGCTCGGGCGTGTCGCCGTCGTCGGCGGCGCCGTCCTCGCCGCGGCGGGGCTGGAGCAGCAGGTCGATCATGTCCGACAGGCGGACGGGGCGCGGCGGCACCGGACCGGTCACGCCGGCCACGAAGCGCGCGACGGCGGGCAGGCCCTCGGCCGCCGTGCAGGCCAGGAGTGGGCCGAGCAGCTGATCGCCCAGCTCGAACGCACGGCTGTCGGTGCTGACCGTGAAGCGTTGGCGCTCCTGCTCCTCGAGGAACGTGGTGCGTGCGCGCAGCAGCAGGGCGTGCAGCTCGAGGTGGCGCAGCTGGCAGTCCTCGATCAGGTCGAGGAGGATGCCGGCGGCGGGGCGCGTGTCGTGCTCGCCGGCCAGCCCGCGCACGGTGGCGACGAGGTGGCGCTCCGTCTCGAGGCGCTCGGCGAGGTGCGCGAGCGCATCCGCCAGCAGGTCGGGTACGTCGGCCTGCCAGTCGACCTGGCGGATGTCGTGCCGTGTCGCGTCGAGGACGCGCTCGACGTTGGAGGCGTACTGGATGGAGCGCAGGCGTGCGGCACGCGCCGTGTGGACGGCCTGATCGAGCCTCCCGCGCCGCAACTGGGACGCCAGGATGGCCTCCGCCGCCGCGTGCGCGTCGGCGATGTCGCGGTCGAGTGCTCCAACGAAGAGGATCACCGCCTCGTCGGTGGCACGCAGCACCACGCTGCCGTCCGGCGCCTCCACCTCCTCCAGCAGCTTGAACGCGACCTCGGCCCGACGGTGGCGGCGGCCCGACCAGTCGCTGTAGGGCAGCGCGAACGCCTCCCGCCGGTGACGGTCGTTGAGCAGTCCCGTGACGACGGCGTCGGCGACCCGTCGGGACTCCTCGGGGGGACGGTCCGGCGCCGACATCCGCGCGAGCTGGGCCAGGCGCTGGCGCACCTGCTCGCCGGTTGCGCCGAACTCCAGGCCCATGTGGTCGATGACGGTGTCGATGGCTGCCAGCGCGAGGCCGCGCAGGTCGTAAGGCGACCAGTCGCCGTCGCGCAGCGCCTTGCCTGCCTCCAGGTCGTGCAGCGGCGCGGTCCGCAGCAGGGCCCTGACGCGACGCACGAAGCTGTCATCAACCCACGGTGCGTCGGTGAGCGGGAGGCGGGGCGTGGCCGTGTCGACCATGGGGCTGGAGCCTATCGAGCGGTGTCAAACCGATTTGCAGCCTCGGAGGCCCGTGACGATCGCCGGCCGTGAGGTCGACCACTGCAGCCGGCGGTACGCATCCGAGCGCGTTTCCCAGCTGTACCTGGGCGGAGTCCCGAGCGAGATGGCTTGGGTGCCGTGGGAGAGGGTCGTGACACTGATGACAGATGACCAGGCGAAGTCCATCGCCCGACTCTGGGGCGCACGCAGGGTTGGAACGACATCGTCGACCCCTGACGATCGACGATCCTCAGCGACTGCTCAGAGTCCGTTCGGCGGCAGCGCGAACACGTGGGGAAGCATCGCAACCGGGATGCCCGCTGCCAGCGCAAGGGTGTTCGTAGCTGCCGCCGGAGGGACGCACAGCTCGGGACGTCCGCTGAAGACGACGGCCGTCTCCATACCTAGCCGCGGAGCCTGCATGACCCACTCGGCGACTTCGAGGTGCAGTTCGCCGATGTTGGGTCCGCTGCTGGAATAGAAGTCCGATAGGTCCTCCACCTGAACGCCGATCTGTGGAAGAACACCGGACAGCCAACCGCGGATGTCGGGCTCGTCGATCAGGTGGAAGACTTCTCCATGTTCCCGATGCGGTGGATGATGGCCGTACGCGCGTCAGCTGCCTCCTGGGGCATCAGTTCGCCAATCGCCGAAGGCAGCCGCATCGGCCCGATGATCGTGAGTGAGCCAGCCATTCATCAGCATTCTGTCGATCGAGCGGTAGCACCCCGTCCTGGCGACGTGCTCGATCAGTCAGACGACGATGTCATCGCGCAGTCCGAGGACCGGCCGCGCAAGGCGATCGATCTCTTCCTGTGGAACGCCGAGCTCCTGGAGAGCTACGACCAGGTGGCCGACAAGTGTGTCGAACTCGCCGTTCGTGATGTCCAGATGCTCGTCGGCATCGCGCATGCTGGCACCAGAGTAGGTGTTCGGGCCACCGGCGACGGCGGTGATCATCGCGCGCTGGTGAGCCTTGAGGCGCGCGAGGTTCACCCCTTCGAAGTGGTGGTTGACGCGTTCGTCGGCGAGCACCTTTCGATAGAAGAGGTCCACCGCGGCCCGGACTGCATCAGTACCGCCGATCCTGTCATACGGTGGTCTGCGGCGCACCGTCTCCCAGAGCCATCGTCTTCTCCTGTTCGTCCCGTTCGAATGGTCGTACGTCAGGCACTGTCACGATCGTCTCGCGAAGTCCGAGAATCGTCGGCGTCAACTGCTCAACGAGCCGGGGATCCTCGGCGGGTACGAGGCGCGCGTGTACTGGGACGGCGTTCAGTTCGTGGTGCCTCGCCGATCTCGGCGCGCCGGGCGCGGGCGAACGCGACGGTCTGCGCCCAGAACTCGCCGTCGTCGTCCTGCTCCCACCAACCGGTGACCTCCTCACGAAGTCCGTGACGACGGACGTAGTTCAGTAGCGCACCCACCTGCCGCTCGCTGATCGTCTCGCCGGGATCGCTCGACTGCTGCGCTGCGGTCTCGAGCGCGGCCAGATCCCGGACGAGTTGGGCTTCCGTATCACGGCGGATCGCGCCGGTTCGCGCGAGAACGGTCACGGCGAAGTCCGGCCGATCCGGCTCCTCCCAGAAGTAGGCGAGCAGGCGCGCATGGGGGTGCGAGATCGTCATGCGGCCCGGTTGTCGTCTTCCGACGTCTGGCGCGTACGTGTTACCTCGAGCCGATGCGCCAGCACGTCGTGTTCGACTGCCCTCCAGCATGGCCCCTGACCCTTCGATCACGGCATGCTACTACGATGAGTCTGGTCAGCGTAGCAATATGTTGGCATGTGACCACTCGGATGGGCTAGTCAAACGGCGGTTTTCGCCGGAACGGCGGTGTCGCCCGGCCGGAGGCGCGGTGCGACACCGGATTCCTCGGCCGGGACCGGGCCTGCATTTGTCACGACCGACATCGACGTACTGGCAGCTGATCGATGCACGCCGTCGCCCAGCGGTCCCATCCGAGCGCCAGCGGGTCTTGGCGCTCGTACACGGTATCGCCGATGCGACGGCGACCACGTTGTTCGCGGGCAAACCGCACGCTGGAGGTCGTCGACCACATCGGCGACCTGCCGGCTGACGTGGATGGTGATCCCAACGCGCACCGAGCACTCGGCTTGCGCCCAGCCCGTGTCATCACCAGGACTCCTCGTGGCAGCTTGCTGACGCAACAGTCGTGTCCGGTGCTGGCGCCGGCTGGAGGTCCAGGGCAATCGGTGTAGGGCCGCTTCGGATGGTCGTCGCTGCCCCGCGCACACTGCATTCCGGCGTTCCGGTGCTTCTCGACTTCATTGCGGACTGGTTCGTGAGACGTTGATCCACGACTCTCGTGGCTCGACCTGGATCGAGGCGACACCTGCCGATCCGTCGGACCGGGGGCAGGGGTTCGAACCTGATGTTCTGCCCGCCCGTCGTCGATCACAGCCACGCGACGTCCCCACACGCCACAGGCGGACGGATCGAACGAAGCGCTGGCCGCTCTCACGACGTCTGTGCCGAAGTCCTCGATGCGACCGGGGCAACCGCGTCGCGATCTCACAGATGCGTGAGCGGTGACTACCTCCAGTCGGTGACCGCCCGTCGCCGACCTCCATGCGCAGCCGAAGCTGTCCGACCACCGCTTCTCGGCGACCACGGCCGACCGCGTGCGGCGGTCGGGACTCAAGCCCTGACGCCCGGGGCGGTCAGGCCACCGTCTCGATCGTCGGGCGCAGGTCCCGTTCGGGCGGCGTCCACGTCATGGCGTCCGCCGGCACCTGGTCGCCGGATCGTATGTCGCGGACGCTGTCGCTGTCGACCTCACCGTGGGCCGGGAACCACACGAAGGGGATGCCGCGGCGGTCGGCGTGGCGGATCTGCTTTCCGAAGCGGACTGGCTCGTGGAACACCTCGGCGGCGATGCCGCGTGCGCGCAGCTCCCGGGCGATCGCGGCGGACCGGTCCCGGGTCTCCTCGGCGACCAGAGCGACCAGCACGCACGTGGGTGTCGAGCGCGAGGCCGCGATGGCGCCACCGCCCAGGAAGCGCCCGAGCAGGCGGGATACGCCGACCGAGACACCGACACCGGGCAGCGCGTGCCCGTCGCCGGACGCCAGGTCGTCATAGCGCCCGCCCGAGCAGATCGACCCGAGGTCGGCGTGGCTCTCGATGGTCGACTCGTAGACGGTGCCGGTGTAGTAGTCGAGACCGCGGGCGACGTGCAGGTCGGCCAGGACCGAGCCGTGCGGTAGCGCGGAAGTGGCTGCGATCACGGACGCCAGCTCGTCGACGCCCCGTGCCAGCAGGTCGTCGGTGACGCCGAGCGCCGCGACCTCGTCGACGAAGCCCGTGTCGGGCGTCCGGATCGTCGCCAGCCGGAGCCAGCGGTCCGCCTCGGCGTCGTCCATGGCGACCTGGTCGCACAGCATCTCGCGCACGGCGGCCGCGCCGACCTTGTCGACCTTGTCGAGCGCGCGGACGACCTCGGTCGTGTCCTCACGGCCCAGGCCGGCACCGAAGCCGTCGAGGATGCGACGGTTGCTGACCAGCACCGTGGCGCGTGGAACGGGCAGGGTCGCCAGCAGCTCGTGCATGATCACCGGCATCTCGGCGTCGAAGTGCAGCGGCAGCTCGCCGTCGGCGACGACGTCGAGGTCGGCCTGGTAGAACTCGCGGTACCGCCCCTCCTGCGGTCGCTCGCCACGCCAGACCTTCTGGATCTGGTAGCGCTTGAATGGGAAGCGCAGGTGCCCGCGGAACTGCCGGACGTAGCGCGCCAGCGGCACGGTCAGATCGAAGTGCAGGCCCAGCTCGTCGGCGTCGTCGTCACCTTGCAGCCGGCCGACGGTGTAGATCTCCTTGGTCGTCTCGCCCTGGTGCACGAGGTGCTCCAGCGGCTCCACGGCGCGCGTCTCCAACGGCACGAAGCCGTAGAGCTCGGCGAGGTGCCGGATGCGGTCGAGCAGCTCCTGTTCGACCATCCGCTGCTCGGGCAGCCACTCGGGGAAGCCGCTGAGCGGTGTGATCTGCGATCTGGAGGACACTGCGATGACGACCTTCCACACCACGCCCGCACGGCGTGGCGGCGTGTGACACGGGGTCGGAAGCGTAGCAGCGGCACCTCGGCTCCGGCCGTCCGCGCGCCCGCCCCCGGATGCCGGGCACGACCCGATTGCACTGTACCCACACGGGTGCGTAGCATCCGTGACATGTTCGAGATCAGCCCCTCAGCGGGGTACACCCAGACACTGCGCTGCGCGCTCCGACAGGAACCCGGGATGCTCGGGCGGCTGACATCGGCCATCGGCGAGGCGGGCGGCGACCTCGAGGCGCTGGAGATCGTCGGGCACCGGGACGGCGTCGTCATCCGCGACATCAGCGTGATGGCACGCGACGAGGACCACGCGCGGCAGATCGCCGACGCGGCCTCCAAGGTCGACGGTGTCGAGGTGCTCCGCGTCACCGACCGCATCTTCGAGCAGCATCGCAACGGCAAGCTCGGTGTGGTCAGCAAGATCCGAGTCCGCACGCGCAACGACCTGTCGATGGCCTACACCCCCGGGGTCGGGCGTGTCTCGCGCGCCATCTCCGAGCATCCCCAGCAGGTCTGGGACTTCACCTTCCGCGGCAACACCGTCGCCGTGCTGACCGACGGGACGGCCGTGCTGGGCATGGGCGACATCGGCCCGGAGGCCGCGCTGCCTGTCATGGAGGGCAAGGCCCTGCTGTTCAAGGAGTTCGCCGACATCGACGCCTTCCCCGTGTGCGTGGACGTGTCGAGCGCCGACGAGCTGATCGCGGTCGGCAAGGCGATCGCCCCGACGTTCGGTGGGATCAACCTCGAGGACATCGCGTCACCGCGCTGCTTCGAGGTCGAGCGGGGGCTCAAGGACGCCCTGGACATCCCGGTGTTCCACGACGACCAGCACGGCACCGCGGCCGTCGTGCTGGCCGCGCTGATGAACGCCGCGAGGACCACGGGCCGGTCGATGGACGAGCTGCGGATCGTGATGCTGGGGATGGGTGCGGCCGGCGTCGCGTGCGTCGATCTGCTCAACCACGTCGGCGTCGCCGACATCATCGGCTGCGACCGCGGTGGCATCATCCACCCCGGGCGCGACGACCTCGACGACGTGAAGCGTGCCGTCGCGGAGCGGACCAACGCGGAGCACCGCACCGGAGGCCCCAAGGACGCGTTCGACGGTGCCGACGTCTTCATCGGGCTGTCGGGCCCCAACACCGTCGAGCCCGCGTGGGTGGCGAGGATGGCCAACGACGCAATCGTGTTCGCGCTGGCCAACCCCGTGCCCGAGATCATGCCCGAGCTGCTGCCCGACACCGTCGCTGTCATCGCGACCGGCCGCAGCGACTACCCGAATCAGATCAACAACGTGCTGGTGTTCCCCGGCATCTTCCGAGGGCTGCTCGATGCGCGTGCCACCAACGTCAACCTCGACACCGAGCAGGCTGCCGCGCAGGCGCTGGCCGACATCGTAACCGAGGAGGAGCTGTCGGCCGACTACATCATCCCGTCGCCGTTCGACGAGCGCGTGGTCCCCGCTGTCGCCGAGGCCGTGCGCTCGCAGGTCACCGCCGCCGGCGAGGCACGGGCCACCGCCGAAGACGACTGATCTCCGCAGCGGCCGGTGGCGATCGTGACCGTCAGCCCGCGCTGAGGCTGACGCCGAGCACCGGGCCTGCCAGCGCGACCATCACGAGCGTGATGAGCACGATGCCGACGCCGTTGAGGATGATGCCGGTGCGCGCCATCTGCTGGATCGCGGGAAGCCCGCCGACGCCTCGACCTGCTGACCGATGAACGCGTCGACGCCGGTTGCCGCTGGTGGCGGCCGCGAGCGACAGCCCGCCGCCGAACAGCAGCACGATGCCCCACGGCGGCTGCGTCGCCGACTCCCAGTCGAGCACGAACACACCGGCTCGCGGGTGATCGGCCACGCGAACAGCACCATGGCGGCGCCGATGGCGATCGCGGCATCGTCGCTGCCCTCCAGCGTGGTACCGGCCGCCCAGCCCTGCAGCGGGGTGCCGATGATCCACAGCAGCGCCGTGAGCGCGAACACGCCCGCGACCACCTTCTCGCCGCGAAGGCGGTGCCCAGCTTGGAGGACGGTCGCGACGCTCGGCGCGCCACGTCCCGTGATGCTGCTGCCGATCGGGCCTGGCGGTCCTTGAGCTGGTGTTCGACCGTGTGGAGCACGTCGATAGCCTCCGGCCGGTACCCTGCGACGCACCGGATAGACCTCCGGGTCCCCACCCGCCACGAGGTGGGCGGGGAGGCGGGTTCCGCGTACAGGTGCCGCGTGGTCCACGCCAGCGACCGGCGGGATCCCCCGGCGGACGACAGCGACGGAGGAAGCGGACATGAAGGCGATCCGAGTGGGCGCGATCGGCGGACCGGAGGAGCTGCAGCTGCGCGACGTCGACGACCCCACGCCGGAACCCGGCGAGGTGCTGGTCCGCGTGGCCGCCGCTGGGCTGAACTTCATCGACGTCTACCACCGGACGGGCCGGTACCCGCTCGACGTGCCGACCGGCATTGGCATGGAGGGCGCCGGCGTCGTCGAGGAGGTCGGCGCAGGCGTCACCGACGTCACTGTGGGTGATCGCGTCGCGTGGGCGGATGTGCTCGGCTCCTACGCCGAGCTGCAGACCGTGCCGGTGTACCGCGCGGTGGTGGTACCGGAGGAGATCCACCTGGAGGTGGCCGCGGCGGTCATGCTGCAGGGCATGACCGCGCACTACCTGGTCACCAGCACCTTCCCGCTGCGCGCCGAGGACACGGCGCTGGTCCATGCCGGAGCCGGGGGGGTGGGTCAGTTCCTGGTCCAGCTCGCGTCGCGGACCGGTGCGCGCGTACTGGCGACGGTGTCGACCGCCGAGAAGGCCGAGCTGGCGGCCGCGGCGGGAGCCCACGAGGTCATCCGCTACACCGAGGTCGACTTCGCCGAGGAGGTCGAGCGCCTGACCGACGGCGGCGTGGACGTCGTCTACGAGTCCGTTGGCAGGGAGACGTTTGACCGTAGCCTGACATGCCTGCGCACGCGCGGCTACCTGGTGCTCTACGGCCAGTCCAGCGGACCCGTCGAGCCGTTCGACCCGCAGCGGCTGGCCGCCGGGGGGTCGCTGTTCCTGACGCGGCCCACGCTGTTCCACTACATCGCCACGACGGAGGACCTGCGATGGCGGGCCGGCGAGCTGTTCGACGCCATCGCCGAGGGCAGCCTGACCGTGCGCATCGACCGCGAGCTGCCGCTGTCCGACGCTGCTGAGGCCCACCGCTACATCGAGGGGCGCGGCACGCGTGGGAAGGTGCTGCTGGTGCCCTGACCGGCGCGTCGCGTCTGGCCGCTCGGGGCGTTGGGTACGCTGCGCGTCGCCGACCCGACGTCGAAGGAGCGCGTGACGTGACCTCAGGCAGCGACAGCGATAGGTCGTGTGGTGTGACCTATGCAGAGCAGTTCCGCCGCAGCGTCGACGATCCCGGTGGGTTCTGGCGGGAAGCGACAGGACTGATCACGTGGGACACCGAGCCGGAGACCGTGCTCGACGCCAGCGACCCGACCCACCCCCGCTGGTTCGCCGACGGGCGGCTGAACACCTGCTACAACGCCGTGGACCGTCATCTCGACGAACGGGGTGACCAGATTGCGATCGTCCACGACTCGCCGGTGACCGACAGCATCACCCGCCTGACGTACCGGGAGCTGCACGACCAGGTCGCCCGGTTCGCCGGCGCGCTGCGCGACCTCGGTGTCGAGACCGGTGACCGCGTCATCATCTACATGCCGATGGTGCCTGAGGCGGCGATCGCGATGCTGGCCTGCGCACGGATCGGCGCCGTGCACTCGGTGGTCTTCGGCGGGTTCGCGCCCCGCGAGCTGGCCGTGCGCATCGACGACGCCACGCCCAAGGTCCTGGTCGCTGCGTCCTGCGGCATCGAGCCGGCGCGGGTCGTCGAGTACATGCCGATCATCAACCGGGCACTCGACATGGCGACCCATCAACCCGATGCGTGCGTCGTGCTCCAGCGTGACGCCCGTCCCGCCGATCTGACCGAGGATCGCGATCACACGTGGGCCGACGTGATGACGGCGGCGGAACCTACCGACTGCGTGCCGTTGGCCGGCGACGACCCTCTCTACATCCTCTACACCTCCGGTACGACGGGCAAGCCGAAAGGTGTGCTGCGTGACAACGGCGGTCACGCGGTGGCGTTGCGTTGGAGCATGCCGAACATCTACGACACCCATCCGGGTGAGGTGTTCTGGGCCGCGTCGGACGTCGGCTGGGTCGTCGGCCACTCGTACATCGTCTACGCGCCGCTGCTGACGGGCTGCACCACGATCATGTACGAGGGCAAGCCGGTCGGCACCCCGGACGCGGGGGCGTTCTGGCGGGTCATCGCCGACCACGGAGTGCACACGCTGTTCACCGCACCGACCGCGTTCCGGGCGATCAAGAAGCAGGACGCGGAGGGGGCGCACCTCAAGGGCCACGACCTGTCGCACTTCCGCGCGCTGTTCCTCGCCGGCGAACGCACGGACCCGGACACCTACGACTGGGCGACCGGCCTGCTGGACCGCCCGGTGGTCGACCACTGGTGGCAGACCGAGACCGGGTGGCCCATGGTCGCCAACCCGATCGGCATCGAGCAGCTGCCCATCAAGCCTGGCTCGGCCGCCGTGCCGGTCCCGGGGTGGCGGGTCGAGGTCCTCGAGGAGCACGGCCGCCAGCAGTCGGCAGGGGAGGAGGGCGCGATCGCCATCCGCGTGCCCCTGCCCCCGGGTGCGCTGCTCACCGTGTACGGCGACGACGACCGCTACGTTCGCGAGTACCTGTCGAGGTTCGACGGCTACTACCTGACCGGCGATGGCGGCTACATCGACGAGGACGGCTACGTGTTCATCATGGGCCGCACCGACGACGTGATCAACGTCGCCGGTCACCGTCTGTCGACCGGCGCGATGGAGGAGGTCGTCGCCTCGCACGCCGACGTCGCCGAGTGCGCCGTCGTCGGCGTGGCCGACCAGATGAAGGGCCAGCTGCCCGTCGGCTTCGTGGTCCTCAAGGCCGGCGTCGACACCGATCACGATGTGCTGCGGGCCGAGCTGGTGCACATGGTGCGAGACGAGGTCGGCGCAGTCGCGGCGTTCCGTGACGTGCGCGTCGTCGACAAGTTGCCCAAGACGCGGTCCGGCAAGATCCTGCGTCGTACGATGCGCAGCATCGCGGACGGCAGGGACTACGCGACGCCGTCGACGATCGAGGATCCTGATGCGCTGGCGACCATCGAACGGGCGGTGGGTCGTTCCTGAGGGCGCACGCGTCGACTGTCCGGCCGGCCGGACCGCGGGGTGCAGCGGCTACAGGGCGTGTGCGAAGATGTTCAGAGGGCATCCTGCTCCTGCAGTCGAGGACAGGCGGAGGCGGCGTGAGGTTGAGCAGTGCTGCGGGAAGCCACGTGGGGTTGATCCGCCCCCAGAACGAGGACAGCTACCTGTGTGAGCCTCCCCTGTACGTGGTCGCCGACGGCCTCGGCGGTCACGCGGCGGGTGAGGTGGCGTCCGCGCTCGTCGTGGAACGTCTCGGCGAGCTGCGCTTCGACGAGGACACGACCGCCGACGCCGCGCAGCATGCGCTGACGGAGGCGGTGCGCGACGCCAACCGCAGGATCCACCACTCCGCCGCCGAGGACCCGCAGCACGCCGGCATGGGCACGACCGTGACAGCCGCTGTCGCGGTGGGCGAGACACTGTGCTTCGCCCATGTCGGCGACAGCCGCGGCTACCTCCTGCGGGGTGACGGGCTGTCGCAGATCACGGAGGACCACACGCCCGTCCAGCGTGCGGTCCGCGCCGGCGTGATCTCCGCCGAGGAAGCCCTTCACCACCCCAGCAGGCACGTGCTGGCGCAGGCGGTAGGGCTCGATGTCGACGTCGAGATCGACACGCCACGCGTTGACCTGCAGCCCGGCGACCGGGTCGTGCTGTGCACTGACGGCATGACCGACCCGATCCCCGACGCCGACATCCCCGGCGTGATCGGTGACGCCGACACCCCGGAGGCCGTCGTCGAGGCGCTCATCACGGCGGCGCTGCAGCGCGGAGGCCCTGACAACGTCACGATCGTCGTCATCGACGTCGCAGCATGATCAGTCAGACGTGGTCGCGCGACACGTCGCCCTGGCGACGCGGTGGTCGGCGGGGCGGCCGGACCCACGACGGGAACGGCTGATGTCCGCGCGCGGCCGGACGTCGCTCGTCGAACGTGCGGCCGCGCTCGGTGTCACCGACCAGCGGGTCCTCGACGCGATGGCCCAGGTGCCGCGGGTGGCGTTCGTGCCGCCGTCGGCCAGGTTGGTCGCCAACCGCGACGCGCCCATCCCCATCGGACACGGGCAGACCACGTCGCAGCCGACGTTGATCGCGCACATCGTCGCCTCGCTCGAGCTGGCGCCCAACGACCGGGTGCTGGAGGTCGGGACCGGGCTCGGGTACCAGACGGCGCTGCTGGCGCTGGTCGCTGAGCAGGTCTACAGCATCGACCGGTTCGCTGACCTGGTCGAGACCGCACGCGGCAACCTCGCCTCCCGCGGGATCCACAATGTCGTCCTCACGGCGGGCGACGGAACCCTGGGATGGCCTGAGTACGCGCCGTTCGACGCGATCGTGGTGTCCGCGGCCTTCGCCACGGTGCCGCCGCCACTCGTCGAGCAGCTGGCGGAGGGCGGACGGTTGATCCAGCCGCTTGGTGAGCAGCACGGCGACGACCTGGTCCGGTTCGTCAAGCGTGGCGGCAAGCTGGTCGTCGACCGGCACCTCGGTGCGGCCCGCTTCGTCCCGCTGCGGGGTGACCACGGGCTGGCCGACGACCGTTGAGCGCCGGCGGGGTCCCGGTCGCGCGGTGTGACGTCGACCGCGCGGTGGCCTGACCGCCATGCCCGTGATGGTGACCGGAGCCGAGCAGGGGCTCGGAGCCGCCGTGACCGATCAGCTGCTGGCGTCCGGTGGTGAGGTCCGCGCCTTCCTCGACGCGACCGACGTCGGTGCCGACGCGGCGGCCGCGCTGCGTGCGCGTGGCTGCAAGGTCGCGGTGGGCGAGCTCGACGACGAGGGGCACCTGGAGGCCGCGCTCGCGCAGGTGCACACCGTCGCGCACTGTGTCGTCGGGCCCCTGCTGGAGCCAGCCGTGCAGGTCGTGAACGCCGCGACGCTCGCGAGTGCACTGCTCGGCGCAGGCGTGCGCCGGCTGGTGTGGGTCCGCGAGTTGGCTGTCGACCCGGCCAACCGGTACCTGGCCGCGCTCGATGAGATCGGCGCGCTGTTCGAGGAGCTGCCTGTGGAGACCGTCACGCTGTCGACCGCCCTGAGGTACGGGCCCGCCGATCGGTTCACCCGGAGGCTCGCCAGCGGGTGGGTGCCGGCGACCGACGTCGATCTCGCGACGCCCCACGCGCCGATCCACGTCGACGACGTGACCCGGGCCGTCGTCACCGCCGACCGGCAGCGTGATGCGGTCGCCGACCTGCACATGCGCCTCGGACTGCTCGGGCCCGAGACCATGCCGCTGGGGGATCTGCTCGGACGGCTGGGTGCGGCCGCCGTACGCGGCGGGAAGCCGTCCGGCGACGCGCCCGCATGGGTCGCCGACTGGCTGTCCCACCCCGCGGTCGCGCCGCCGGACGGTTCCGCGCCCATGACGGTGGCGCGGGGGGCGACCCACCTGCAGAGCCCGGCCTCCCGCTGACCGTGTGTTAGTACCGGCACCGCGAGGGGGTACACGCACACGGCGTGCCCATCGATTCCAAGGCGGTCCGAAGTGAGCAACGAGTACTACTGGTGCCAGAAGCATCACCGCGTCGAGACGAGCGCCGGGACGTGTCCCGAGCGCGACCTGCTCGGTCCCTACCCGACCGCCGACGCCGCGCGCAACTGGAAGCAGCAGCACGATGCGCGCGAGGACCGGTGGGAGGAGCAGGACGAGGCCTGGGAGGGGAAGTGATGCCCGACGGCATGGAGCGGCAGGTCGGTGAGCACGTGGTGCTGTCGGG
Organism: Euzebyales bacterium; assembly: GCA_035461305.1. Lineage (NCBI taxonomy): Bacteria > Bacillati > Actinomycetota > Nitriliruptoria > Euzebyales > Euzebyales bacterium. The sequence goes on from DATHVN010000109.1 coordinate 50,029, forward strand.
AGCCGGCGACGGCGTCGTGACCCTGCGGATCGACCGCCCACCCGTGAACGCCCTGAACTTCCAGGTGTGGGACGAGCTGCTCGAGGCCGCCACGCTGCTGTCGACGGATGCCGAGGCCCGGGCCGTGGTCCTCTGGGGTGGCGAGCGCATGTTCGCCGCAGGCGCGGACATCAAGGCGATGGCCGGCGAGTCGTTCCAGAGCTTCGCCGCGCGCGCGGGCGCCCTGCAGGAGGCCCTGCGTGCGGTCGCGCGCCTGCCCCAGGTCGTGATCGCAGCGGTGACAGGCTACGCCCTCGGCGCGGGCTGCGAGCTGGCGCTGACGGCGGACTTCCGCTTCGCGGCCGCGGACGCCAGGCTGGGCCAGCCCGAGATCCTGCTCGGCATCATCCCGGGGGCCGGGGGCACACAGCGCCTGCCACGCCTCGTCGGCATCCAGCGCGCCCGCGAGCTCGTGTACTCCGGCCGGATCGTCGGCGCCGACGAAGCGCTCGACATCGGGCTCGTAGACGGCGTGTGCGCAGCGGACGAGGTGTACGACGTGGCGCTCGAGCAGGCCCGGGCCTACGCCCGTGGTCCGTTCGCCCTCCGGCTGGCGAAGCAGGCGATCGACCAGGGCATGGAGCTGGACCTCGACGCCGCACTGCGCCTCGAGTCGTCGCTGTTCACCGCATGCTTCGCGACCGAGGACCGTCAGATCGGCATGCGCTCGTTCATCGAGCGCGGCCCCGGCAAGGCCGAGTTCACCGGCCGCTGACGTCGGTCAGCGGGAGCGCTGGGCTCTACCGGCGGGGGCTCAGGACGCAGAATTCGTTGCCCTCCGGATCCACGAGGACGACCCACGTCACGTCGTCGGCCTGGCCGACGTCGGCAGGCTGGGCTCCCAGTGCGCGCAGCCGGGCCACCTCCGCGTCCTGGTTGTCGTCGACGAGGGGCGCGACGTCGAGGTGCACCCGGTTCTTGCCGGGGGTCGGGTCCGGCACCGCGACGATGTCGAGCGCCGGCGGCCTCCCGTCGGGGTGGCACAGGGTCGCGACCAGATGGCTCTCCGCGCGAATCTGCCAGCCGCTCGCCTCCGCCCAGAAACGGGCGAGCCGGCCCGGGGCCACTGCGTCAACGACGATGGCGGCGAGCGTGCCGGGCTCGTCGAAGCGCGAGTCCGGCGCCAGCACGCAGCACTCGTTGCCCTCGGGGTCGGTCAGCACGACCCAGCTGACGTCGGTCTGGCCGATGTCGGCGTGCTGCGCACCACGGGCGACGAGGCGTTCGACGATGGCATCCTGATCCGCCGCCGTGGCGCTGGCCAGATCGAGGTGGATGCGGTTCTTGCCCACCTTCGGCTCCAGGACCGGCACGAAGACGAGTGCGATGTCGGCCTCGGGGCCACCTGCCGGCTCCACCGCCGCCTCCCGGTCGTCGGTGTGCACCACCGACCAGCCCAGGGCCTCGGCCCACCACCGGGCCTGCGCGACGTGGTCGTTGCACGCGATGACGACGTGCTGCAGCCGTGTCCCCATGCGTGGCAGCCTTCCACCGCAAGCGGGCCACACGCAACCGCCGTGGGCGTCCCGGGCACGGTCACGCGAACGCTAGGCTGCCCGATCATGGAGTACCTCGACGCCGCGTGGGATGCGGGCATCACCTCTGTCGACGTCGCGCGCTCCTACGGTCGGGCCGAGGCGTTCCTGGCCGCGTGCTGGAGCCGTCCGCGGGCCCGATGCTGTCGACCGCCCACGAGGCGGGCATGAGGTGATCGTCAAGGAGGGCGTCGCCAACGACCGGCTGACGCCACGGGGTGGCGACCCGGTCGTCCGCGGCGTGCTCGACCCGGTCGGGGCGCGCCAGGGGGTGACGACCGATGCGGTCGCGCTGGCCGCGGTCCTGGCGCAGCCGTGGGCCGACGTCGTCCTGTCGAGCGCCGCGACCGTCGCGCACCTGCACGCCAACATGCGGGCGTTCGACGTGCGGCTGACTTCCCGGGACGGCGACGCGCTGGACGGCATCGCGGAGCAAACCGACACCTACTGGGATCACCGTGGTGACCTGCCGTGGGGGTAGGCACGCCGCGGACACCGTCTCGCCAGTGCAGGGCGGCCCGTGGCGCGAGAATGTTACCGTCGGGTAACCACGAGAGCCGGAGGAGCCTGTGAGGATCATCTGCCCTGTCAAGCGGGTGCCGGACACCGCCGCGACCAAGCACGTGGACCCTGACGATCACACCGTGGATCGCGACCGGTCCGACCCGGTGCTCAATGCCAACGACGAGTGGGCGATCGAGGAAGCGCTGCAGATCGCCGAGCGCACGCCGGGTACCCAGATCATCGCGTTGTGCATGGGTCCGGACGAGGCGGGGTCGACGGTGCGCAAGGCGCTCTCGTACGGGCTGGATGGCGCGATCCAGGTGACGGATCCGGCGCTGGCCGGCAGTGACGCGGCAGCGACGGCGCGCGTCCTGGCCGGGGCCCTGGCGGGCGAGGACTATGACCTGATCGTGATGGGCAACCAGTCGTCCGACGCGCGGACGATGCTGGTGCCGGCGATGCTCGCGGCGCACCTCGGGGTGCCGGCGCTGACGTTCGTGCGCGACCTGCAGATCGACGGCGACGTCGTCACCGCGCAGCGGGAGACCCCGGCCGGCTATCAGGTGGTGCGGGCGCGGAGACCGGTCGTGGTGTCGGTGGTCGAGGCGATCAACGAACCGCGCTATCCCACGTTCAAGGGGATCATGGCGGCCAAGAAGAAGACCATCGACGTGCGCGACCTGGCGGCGATCGACGTACCGGCAAACCGGGTGGGCCTGGATGGGTCGGCCACTGCGGTCGTGGACGTGGTGCCTCGGCCGCCGAAGCAGGCGGGCCGCGTGGTGACCGATGATGGATCGGGCCAGCTGGGCGCGAGGGCGCTGGCCGACTGGCTGGTCGAGCAGAAGATCCTGTAGGAGGACCGGACATGACGATACTGGTGGTTGTCGAGCACGACGCCGGAAGGCTGGGCAAGGTCTCGGGGCAGATCCTGACCGCGGCGCGTGGGCTGGCCGACGACGTGCACGCCGTCGCATGGGGACCGGGCGCGGCCGACGTCGACGGGCGGGTGGGAGCGTTCGGTGGGTCGGTGGTGCACGTGTCCGACGATCCGATCGTGACGGCGTATGCAACGGGTCCACAGGCCGCGGTGGTGGCGGCGGCCCTGGACGCGTCGGGCGCGGACACCCTGCTGTATCCGGCGGATCCGTTCGTCACCGACGTGGTCGCGACGGTCGCGGTCGCCCGCGATGCCGGCGTGATCACCGACGCGGTCGACCTCGCGGTCGGCGACGATGGCGGTCTGATCGCGACGAAGGCGATCTTCGGTGGCGACATGATCTCGACCTGCAGGGTCAGGCCCGGCCTGCTGGCGTGCATCGGTGTGAAGGCGAACGCGTTCACCGCCGAGGAGGCCGGTGGCGACCCCGCCGCGGTCGACGTGCTCGACGTGACGGTGGACGACGCAGCGCGTGCCATCGAGGTGGTCGACGTCGTGGAGCAGTCGTCGGGGGACCGGCCCGAGATGACCGAGGCGTCGATCATCACCGCAGGTGGGCGCGGCCTGGGTGACGCCGAGGGGTTCCGCCTGATCGAGCGGTTGGCCGATGCGCTCGGAGCCGCGGTGGGTGCCTCCCGGGCTGCGACCGATGCCGGCTGGTATCCCCACCAGCATCAGATCGGTCAGACGGGCAAGACCGTCGCCCCGCAGCTGTACATCGGTTCGGGGATCTCGGGGGCGATCCAGCACCGCGCGGGCATGCAGACCTCGCAGCTGATCGCGGCGATCAACACCGACGGAGACGCGCCGATCTTCTCCATCGCCGACTTCGGGGTCGTGGGGGACCTGCATGTGGTGATCCCGGCGCTCATCGAGGAGATCGAGCAGCGCGCCGGCTGACCCGTGGACGCCGCACCGATCATCAGGCCCGTCCGCGCCGACGAGCACGACCGCGTCGCCGAGCTGACCCTCGCGGCCTACGAGCGGCTCGGCGTCGACGTCGGGCCCTACCGCGCGTCGCTCGCCGACGTCGGCGCGCGCGCCATGGCGGTGGAGGTGCTCGTCGCGGTGCGGGGCTCGAATGTGGTGGGCGCCGTGACCTACGTGCCGGACCGCGACAGCGCCTACGCCGAGTTCGATGATGCGGACGCGGCGGGGATCCGCATGCTCGCGGTGGACCCGGACGTGCAGGGCACAGGCGTCGGCACGGCGCTCGTCGAGGCGTGCGTCGCCCGGGCGGCTGCGACGGGACGCAGCAGGATCGTGCTGCACAGCACCGCCGACATGGCGGCTGCGCGGCGGCTCTACCGTCGCCTCGGGTTCCGGCGCGCGCCGGATCGGGACTGGCAGCCCCAGCCCTACGTCGCTCTGCACGGCTACGTCCTCGCGCTCGACACTGCCGCGGCGGCCGGCAGAGCGCGTAGCGTGGGCACATGATCTACCTCGACCACGCCGCAACGACGCCGCTCGCACCGGAGGCGCTCGCCGCGATGCTGCCGATGCTCGAGGACGGCTACGGCAACCCGTCGTCGATCCACCAGGCCGGGCGGACGGCCCGCGCCGCGGTCGAGCGCGCCCGTGAGCAGGTCGCGGCCGCCCTCGACGTCCATCCTCTCGACGTGCTGTTCACCTCCGGCGGCACCGAATCCGACAACCAGGCAGTCAAGGGCATCGCGTGGGCGGCCCGGGACGCCGGACGTGGCGAGCACCTGATAACCACCGCGATCGAGCACCACGCCGTGCTCGACGCGGTCACGTGGCTACGCGACGCGCAGGGCTTCGACGTGACCGTCGTCCCAGTGGGATCCGACGGCCTCGTGGATCCCGACCGCGTGCTCGACGCGGTGACCGACCGCACGGTGCTCGTGTCGATCATGGCGGCCAACAACGAGCTGGGAACCGTCCAGCCGCTCGACGTCGTCGGACCGCGGCTCGCCGAGGGCGACGTGTGCCTGCACACCGACGCCGTGCAGGCGTTCGGCCGGACGCCGCTGCGCATCGACGACTGGCACATCGGCGCACTGTCGCTGTCGGCGCACAAGTTCAACGGGCCGAAGGGCGTCGGGGTGCTCGTGCTGCGCCGCACGGTGCCGGCGACCCCGGTGCTGCACGGTGGGGGACAGGAGCGCGGGGTGCGGTCCGGAACGTTCAACGCGCCCGCCATCGTCGGCTGTGGTGCGGCGGCCGAGCTCACGATGGCTGGCGTCGAGGACGAAGTGCCGCGGCTGCGTGCCCTGCGTGACACCCTCATCGACGGCCTGTGCGTCCTCGACGGTGTCACGCTGAACGGGTCGCCGACCGTCAGGCTGCCCCACAACGTCCACCTCGCGGTTGCCGGCTGTGACGGTGAAGCGCTCATCACGGCGTTCGACGCCGGCGGGGTGTGCGCTTCGGCCGGTTCGGCATGCCAGTCCGGTGCCGCCGCGCCCAGCCACGTGCTCGCGGCGATCGGAGCGGACGCGGACAGCGCGCACGTCCGGCTGACCTGCGGCCGGACCACGACCGCCGACGACGTCGATCGCGCGATCCCGATCATCCGCGACGCGATCAAGCACCTGCGCGACCACGGCGGAGGCTTCCTCTAGGCTCGTGAGACCGATCCCACGCATCCGCACTGGAACACGCGTTCGATCGGTGTCAAGATGGTGACATGCGGGGTGATCGGATCGAGATCGTGGTCGACACCGGTGACGGTGTGCAGACCTTCGACGTGGTTGCCACGCGAGCGGGTCGGCGGGTCGAGGCGTCGACGAGCCGGAGCGTGGTGGAGGTCGTTGAGCTGACCCGCGGAGGCACGATCGTGCGGACCGCCCGTTTCATGGCCAACCGCGTGGTCGCGCTCGTCGAGCACCCGGCGAGTGAGCAGCGCCGTCCTTCCCCGACGCCCGACGACGCACTGGCGCTAGCCCTGCCCGACGCGGGCTGAGGCCGGACCTGCACGCGCGGACCCGCGTGCCGTGCCGGCACCGGGGTGGATGTGGGCGCCGGGCGGCGCGCGTATCGTGAGGTCATGCGCGTGCTCGTGGCGATGTCGGGCGGCGTCGACTCGTCGATGGCCGCCGCGCTGCTCGTGGAGCAGGGCCACGACGTCACCGGGGTCCATCTGAAGATGGCCGATACGCCGTCGGGCCTGCCGGGCAGGGGCTGCTGCACGCTCGACGACGCGCGCGACGCCCGTCGCGTCGCGGACGTCCTCGGCATCCCCTTCTACGTGTGGGACCTGTCCGCCCCGTTCAGGGCCAGGGTGGTCGACGACTTCGTCGCCGAGTACGCGGCCGGCCGCACGCCCAACCCCTGCGTGCGCTGCAACGAGCGCGTGAAGTATGCGGCCCTGCTGCAGCGCGCCCGGGCGATGGGCTTCGACGCGCTGGCGACCGGTCACCACGTCCGGCTGCGCCACGCCGCGGGGCGCTGGCGCCTGCTCCGCGCCGCCGACCCGGACAAGGACCAGACCTACGTCCTCTACATGGCGACCCAGGAACAGCTCGCCCACACGTGCTGGCCGGTGGGGGAGCACACCAAACCGGCGCTGCGGCGCATGGCGTCCGAGCGCGGGCTGATCACGGCGCGCAAACCCGACAGCCATGACATCTGCTTCATCCCGTCGGGCGATCTGTCCGGCTTCCTGCGGCCCCGTCTGGGCAGCCGTCCAGGTCCGGTGATCGGCCCCGACGGCCGGGAGCTCGCCCGCCACGACGGTGCCTACCGGTTCACCGTCGGGCAGCGGCGGGGGCTGGGTGTGGCCGGCAGTGCCGAACCGCTCTACGTGACCGCCATCGTCGGCGACGAGGTGCACGTCGGTCCGCGCGCGGCGCTCGAGGCGGTCGAGGTGCGCGCGACCGACGTCACGTGGGTGGCCCGCGCGGTGCCCCGGCCCGGTGGCCTGACCGCCCAGGTTCGGTACCGTGGTCGTCCGCTGCCCGCGACGCTCGCACGCGACGGCGACGGACTGCGTGTGCGCTTCCACGCCGACCGTCCGGTCGGTGTGGCGCCCGGACAGGCTGTCGTGGTCTACGCCGGTGACGAGTGCCTCGGTGGCGGCACCATCGCCACGGCGACCCCGGCGCGGGCCACAGCCGAGAGCGTGGCCTCGTCGTAGGCGTCGCGCACGGCGGGTGCACCGCGCAGGTAGCGGGCGATGGCCTTCGGGCCGAGCCGGTGGGACTCGGCCAGCCCGGCCGCTATGGTGCGCAGGTACGCCGTCGCAGGCGCGGCGCGCCGCGGCAGCCCGTCAGACGTGAACGTCACGATCGGCACACCGTCGATGCGTCCGCAGCACACGAGCATCGGGTAGTTGCCGCCTCCGGCGCGCACCGGCGTGCCCGGTGGCAGGGCGCCGACGTCGGTCGGCAGGGCGATGCCGCCGTTCTCCTGGGCGTGCACGTCGGTGAACTGGCCGGTGCGCAGCCGGTACATGCGTGCCAGGGTCCGCCCGTGTGCAGTGACGTCGACGAAGGCCATGCCACCACCACCCCACGTCCGTGACGCGCCGCCGAAGCGCAACCGCCAGGGCAGGTGGAACGGACGGTCCTCGGCAGGGGGCGTGCGGTCGCGTGCCCCCCGGTAGCGGCGGCGCCCGCCGACCGGCGTGCCGCCGTGCAGGTAGCGCTCGAACCGGTGTCGGGACAGGTTCGAGCCGTAGCTGGCGTACCACACGTGCGACAACATGCCTCCACGTAGTGTGCCGCACCGCCTGTTGCGGGGAGCGGGTCCCTCACATCGACGGATCTCACTCCACGGACGGGCTCGGCCGCCGCCGCTGGCGACGGACGTGACGGCCCTGGTTGCGGCTGATGGACCCGCTCCGTCGGGCAAGAACTAGACTTCCGCCGATGGTTGACGCCGATCTGCGCCGTGAGGTGGCCGAGCTGCGTACCGAGCTCGAACGCCACCGCTACCGCTACTACCTGCTGTCCGATCCCGAGATCCCCGACGCCGCGTTCGACGAGATGCTCCAGCGGCTCCGCGCCATCGAGGAGGAGCACCCGGAGCTCGACGACCCGGCGTCGCCGACCCACCGGGTCGGTGCGGCGCCGTCCGGCGCGTTCGCCACGGTCCGCCACGAGCAGCGGATGCTGTCGCTTGACAACGTGTTCGACGCCGCCGGCCTGCGCGAGTGGATCGAGCGGGTCGAGCGCAACCTGGAGGGCGCGACGCCATCCTGGACCTGTGAGCTCAAGATCGACGGGGTGGCGATCAGCGTCCGCTACGAGCGCGGGATCTTCGTGCGGGCCGTGACCCGTGGCGACGGCGATACCGGCGAAGACGTCACCGCCAACATCCGCGAGGTCTCGGGCATCCCGGTCGTGCTCGACCTCGATGACCCGCCCGCGGTGCTCGAGGTGCGCGGCGAGATCCACTACCCCGTTGCGGAGTTCAACGCGATGAACGACGCGCGGGAGCAGGCGGGAGAGCCGCGGTTCGCCAACCCGCGCAACGCCGCCTCCGGCGCGCTGCGTCAGAAGGACCCGCGCATCACCGCCACGCGTCCGCTCGCGCTCATCTGCCACGGCATGGGCGTGGCCGACGGCCTCGACGTCGACAGGCACCAGGCGTTCCTGCAGCTGCTCGAGGCGGCCGGGCTGCCCGTGGCCGCCGAGACGCGGACGTTCGACGCCATCGACGAGGTGCTCGCGTTCATCGAGCACTGGGGCGAGCACCGCCACGACCCGACCTACGAGATCGACGGCGTCGTGGTAAAGGTCGACGACTTCGGCCATCGGCGGCGGCTGGGCTCGACGAGCAGCGCGCCACGCTGGGCGATCGCCCACAAGTACCCCCCCGAGGAGCAGCAGACGGTGCTGCGCGACATCTTCGTCAACGTCGGGCGCACCGGGAAGGTCACGCCGTTCGCCTCGTTCGACCCCGTCCTGGTGGCGGGGTCGACCCTCCAGCTGGCCACCCTGCACAACGAGGACCAGGCGCGGGCGAAGGATGTGCGGCCGGGCGACACGATCATCGTCCGCAAGGCGGGTGACGTGATCCCCGAGGTCGTCGGCTACATGCCGACCAAGCGGCCGTCCGAGGTCGAGGAGGCCGGCCCCTGGCGGATGCCGGACACCTGCCCGTTCTGTGGTCAACCCATCGAGCGCCTCGACGGCGAGGCCGCCAGCTACTGCTCGAACATCGACTGCCCCAATCGGAGGCTCGAGTCGCTCGCGCACTACGCCGCCCGCGGTGCGCTCGACATCGAGGGGATGGGCTACGAGACCGCGCGAACCCTGCTGGCCTCCGGGCTGGTCACCAACCTCGCTGACCTGTACCGCCTGCGGGCCGACGACCTTCTCGCGCTCGACGGATTCGGCGAGAAGAAGGTCGCGATGCTGCTCGACGGCATCGAGCAGTCCAAGCAGCAGCCGCTCGAGCGTCTGCTGATCGGCCTGAACATCCGCCACATCGGCGGGACGACCGCCCGGTTGCTGGCCCGGGCGTTCGGGGACCTCTCGTCACTGCGCGCCGCGGACGTCGAGGTGAGCGCCGCGGTGACCGGCATCGGGACGATCATCGCCGAGGCCGTGGCCGCCTTCTTTGCGAACGAGCGCAACGCCGCCCTCGTCGACGACCTCGTGGCGCTCGGCGTGCGCACCACCACTGATCGGGTCGAGGTCGAGCGCACGCTGGAGGGTTGGACGTTCGTTCTGACCGGGGGCCTCGAGGGCTACACCCGCGATGAGGCGAAGCGCGCGGTCGAGGACCGTGGCGGCAAGGTGACGTCGAGCGTGTCGAACAAGACCTCGGCGGTGGTCGTCGGCAGCGACGCCGGATCGAAGGCGGACCGTGCGCGCGAGCTGGAACGACCCATCCTCGACGAGGCCGCGTTCGTCAGGCTGCTGGAGACCGGTGAGCTGCCGGCGGGCGTCGGTCCGGTCGACGACGCGGCGACGTAGCAGCGCTGGCGTGGAGGCGGCGATGGTAGCGTCGGGCCCATCTCCGACCACGCATCGGCAGGCATGCACACCATGACCCTCAGCATCGACGACGTCCGCCATGTCGCGAACCTCGCACGCCTCGCATTCGACGACGACCAGCTCGAGCAGCTGCGCGAGGAGCTCGGTCGGATCCTCGGCTACGCCGAGCAGATCGACGAGGTCGCGACCACCGACGTCCCTCCGACCAGCCACGCCTATCGGCTGACCAACGTCTGGCGCGACGACGACGTCCGGCCGTCGCTGGAGCCCGCGGCGGCGCTCTCGACGGGACCGGCGATCGAGGACGGCCGCTTCCGCGTTCCGCGCATCATCGACGAGGACGCGTGATGACGGCCGGGAGGCCGACCGACCCGGTCGCCGTCGACGCGACCAGCCTGCTCGGCATGCTCGACGCCGGCGACGTCTCTGCGGAACAGGTCGTGGCCGCCCACCTGTCACGCATCGCCGAGCACGACGGCGAGGTGCACGCGTTCCTCTCCGTGCTCGACGAGCAGGCTCTGGACCACGCGCGGGACATCGACCGACGGCGCTTGGCCGGCGAGCCGGTCGGGCCGCTGGCCGGCGTCCCGGTCGCGCTCAAGGACGTCCTGTGCACGCGCGGGGTCACCACGACATGTGGCTCGCGCATGCTCGCCGATCACCGGCCGCCCTACGACGCGACCGTCGTGACGCGGCTGCGGGATGCGGACGCGGTGCTGGTCGGCAAGGCCAACATGGACGAGTTCGCGATGGGCTCGTCGACGGAGAACTCCGCCTTCGGCGTCACCCGGAACCCGTGGGACCTCGGCCGCGTGCCCGGGGGTTCCTCCGGTGGGTCGGCCGCCGCGGTCGCGGCGCACTTCGCGCCGCTCGGGATCGGCACCGACACGGGCGGCTCCATCCGTCAGCCGGCCGCCCTGTGCGGTGTCGTCGGCGTGAAGCCGACGTACGGCCGCGTCAGCCGGTACGGGCTCATCGCCTTCGCGTCGTCGCTGGACCAGGTCGGCCCCTTCGCGCGGTCGGTCACCGACGCAGCGCGGCTGTACACGGCCATCGCCGGTCACGATCCCCGCGACTCGACGTCGATCCCCGAGGACGTGCCGCGCCTCGCGGCGACGCTGGAGGACGGCGTCGAGGCCCTGCGCGTCGGTGTCGTGTCCGAGGCGCTGGACGAGGGCGTCGAGCGCGGTGTGGCGGCCCGGGTCCGGGAGGCGGCGCAGCTGCTCGGCAAGCTCGGTGCCGACGTCGTCGACGTCAGCCTGCCCCACGCCCGGTACGGCATCGCCGCCTACTACCTCATCGCGCCCAGCGAGGCGTCGAGTAACCTCGCCCGCTACGACGGGGTGCGCTACGGCCTGCGGGTCGACGGCGACACGACCGAGGCCATGATGGCCGCCACGCGCTCCGCAGGGTTCGGGCCCGAGGTCGTCCGGCGGATCATGATCGGCACGTACGCGCTGTCGGCCGGCTACTACGACGCCTACTACGTCAGCGCCCAGCGCGTGCGCACGCTGATCATCCGTGACTACGAGGCCGCCTTCGAGCGCTGCGACGTGGTGTTGAGCCCGACCTCGCCGTCGACGGCGTTCGAGATCGGTGCAAAGACCGACGACCCGCTGGCCATGTACCTCAACGACGTGTTCACCGTGCCGGCCAGCCTCGCAGGCATGCCCGCGCTGTCGATGCCGGCCGGGCTCGACGACAGCGGCCTGCCGGTCGGCGTGCAGCTCGTGGCGCCGTTGTTGGACGAGGCCGTCCTGTTCCGCGCCGCACGGGCCCTGGAGGCCGAGCTGGCGTTCGACCCGGTGCCACGCGGCGCCAACGCGCTGCATGCGCCGGCCGCCGTTCGAACGAAGACATGAGCGGAGACGTCTGCGCGGCGCCACACCCTCGGCGTGGCATGACGGCCCCGATCCGTCCGGCGGGCACGGCACGCCCATCGTCGGCCGGACGGAGTGACGAGAAGGTGCGACCAGCATGAGCAGCGGCCCGATCGAGCAGGCGACCGAGTACGAGGCCGTGATCGGCCTCGAGGTGCACGTCGAGCTGTCGACGGCGACCAAGATGTTCTGTGGCTGCGCCACCGACTTCGGGGGCGAGCCCAACAGCCGCACCTGCCCTGTCTGCCTTGGCCAGCCCGGTTCGCTGCCAGTCCCCAACGCGCGAGCGATCGACTACGCCATAAGGCTCGGCCTGGCACTGGGCTGCGAGATCATCGACCACAGCCAGTTCCACAGGAAGAACTACTTCTATCCGGACATGCCGAAGAATTACCAGATCTCGCAGTACGACGTGGCGATCTGCGAGCGCGGCCACCTCAACCTCGACCTGGACGGGCAGACGACGCGCGTCGGCATCCATCGCGTCCACATGGAGGAGGACACCGGCAAGACGGTCCACGTCGGTACGTCCGGGCGCATCCACGGCGCCGACTACAGCCTTGTCGACTACAACCGCGCCGGGATCCCGTTGCTCGAGGTGGTCTCCGAGCCCGACCTGCGCTCGGCCTCGCAGGCGCAGGCGTACCTGGCCGAGCTGCGTGCGATCGTGCTGGCGCTCGGCATCAGCGACGCGAAGCTCGAGGAGGGCTCGATGCGGTGCGACGCGAACATCTCACTGCGCCCGCGCGGCCACACGGTGTTCGGCACCAGGGTGGAGGTCAAGAACCTCAACTCGATCCGGTCCCTGGGACGGGCGGTCACCCACGAGATCGAGCGCCAGGGCGACCTCCTGCGTGACGGCGTCCCGGTGACCCAGGAGACCAGGCACTGGGACGAGGACGCCGGGCACACCTCGACGTTGCGGGCCAAGGAGGAAGTCTTCGACTACCGCTACTTCCCGGATCCCGACCTGGTCGCGATCGAGCCGCCGGCAGCGTGGATCGATGAGCTGCGCGACGGGCTGCCGGAGCTCCCGGCGGCCGCCCGAGCCCGCCTGCGCGGCCTGGGGCTGGACGCCGACCGGGCGGCGACACTGGTCTCGGCGGGCCTGGCCGACGTCCTGGACGAAGCCGTTGCGGCCGGCGCGCCCGGAGGCGACGCCGGGAAGTGGCTGACCAACGAGGTGCTCGGCTGGAGCAACGAGCACGGCGTCGATCCGTCGGCCCTGACGCTGACGGGCGCGCACCTCGCCGAGCTCGTCGCGATGGTCAACGACGGCACGCTGTCGACCAGGTTGGCCCGGCAGGTCCTCGACGGCGTCCTCGCGGGCGAGGGGGCACCGTCCGAGGTCGCTCACGACCGTGGCCTGGAGCAGGTGTCGGACACCGGCGAGCTCGGGCGCATGGTCGACGAGGCGATCGCCGCGCAGCCCGACGCCGCGCAGCGCGTCCGGGACGGCAACCACAAGGCGATCGGTGCGCTGGTCGGCGCCGTCATGAAGGCCAGCCGCGGGCAGGCCAACCCCGCCCTGGTCAACGACCTGCTGCGCGCCCGGCTGGTCGACGACGCATGAGTGCCTCGAGCAGCGTCAGCGGTAGGGACATGTCATGAGCGGCGCGGCGGGCTGTAACCGGCGGGCGAACGGGCCCGTCACGCCTTCCGAGGACCCTCGGGTCCTACCATTGCCTGGCCCACGAAGGCGGAGACGGTGATGAAGCGACCGTGGACCCTGCTCGACGCGCACGATGGTTGACACGTCGTCGGCAGTCGACCTGACCGTGGACCCGCTGCGCGTGGTCTCCGAACCCGTCAATGCGCTCCTCACGGAGTTCCTCGGCGCACGGGAGCGTCAGCTGACAGACCTCGACCCCCGGCTGGCGCCCATCGTGCGGGCCGTCAACCAGCTGGTGCTCACCGGCGGGAAGCGGATGCGGCCGGCCTTCGTCTACTGGGGGTACCGCGCGGGCGGCGCACCCCACACCGACACGATCTGGCACACGGCGGCGGCGTTCGAACTGCTCCAGAGCTTTGCTCTGATCCACGACGACGTCATGGACCGCAGCACGCGACGGCGCGGGCGGCCGGCGGTGCACGTCGCGCTGGCGGCGCACCACCGCGCCGCCGGACTGCGCGGTGACGGGGACTGGTTCGGTGTGGGCGCGGCCATCCTGGCCGGTGACCTGGCCTTCGTGTGGGCCGACGAGCTCTTCGACGCCGCTCCGCTCGACACGCTGGACCGCGAGCGGGCGCGCCGGGTGTTCACCGACCTGCGCACCGAGCTGATGGCCGGACAGTACCTCGACCTGGTGGTCGCCGCGACGACCGACGCACAACCCGAGCAGGCGCAGACCGTTGCGCTGCTCAAGGCCGGCCGCTACACGGTGACGCGCCCGCTGCAGCTCGGCGCCGCGATTGCCGGCGTCGACCCGGTGCTGGACGCGGCGCTCGTCGGCTACGGCGACGCCGTCGGCGTGGCCTTCCAGCTGCGCGACGACGTGCTCGGGCTGTTCGGCGACCCGGGTGACACCGGCAAGGGCGTGCTCGACGACCTGCGTCAGGGCAAGCGCACCCTGCTGATGCTCACCGCCCTCGATCTCGCCGACCGGACCCAGCGGGACGTGCTGACCGCTGCGCTGGGCAACCCGGACGTCGACGAGCGGGCGGCGAACGACGTGCGCACCGTCGTCACGGAGTGCGGCGCGCTCGAAACGATCGAACGGCAGGTCGGGCGGCACCACGCCCGGGCGCTGCAGGCGATCGCCACCGTCGACCCACCGGCGCGGGGAGCACTGGCACTACTCGCCGACCGCGCGCTGTTCCGGGATGCCTGACATCGCGCTGCGCGCGTCCGGGCGCGACCGTGTGGTCGTGATCGGCGCAGGGCTCGGCGGCCTCGCGGCGGCCATCCGGCTGGCGGTGTCCGGACGCGAGGTCGTCGTGCTGGAGCGCGAGCCGGTGCCCGGCGGTCGCGCGGGGCGGTTGGAGCGCGACGGCTTCACGTTCGACACCGGACCCAGCGTGCTGACCATGCCGGGCCTGATCGAGGAGCTGTTCGAGCTGGCGGGCGAGCGCATCGCCGACCACCTGCAGCTCGAACGGCTCGATCCCGCCTACCGCGCGAAGTTCCACGACGGGTCCCATCTGTACGTGCGCGGCAGCGTCGATGCGATGCGCGACGAGGTCGCTGCCGTCTGCGGGCCGGCCGAGGCGGACCGGTTCGTCGCCTTCGCCGACCACCTGCGCCGGTTGTATGAGACCGAGTACGGCCACTTCATCGACACCAACTTCGACTCGGTGCTCGACCTGGCCCGCCCGGTGGTGATGACGCGGCTGCTGCGGCTCGGCGGGTTCCGGCGCCTGTACCCGCTGGTCGCAGGCCATCTACGGGACTGGCGCCTCATCCGGCTGTTCACGTTCCAGGCCATGTACGCGGGCATGAGCCCGTACGAGGCACTCGGCGTCTACGCGATCATCGCCTACATGGACAGCATCGCAGGCGTGTTCTTCCCGGCTGGCGGCATCCACGCGGTCAGCCGGGCGCTCGCGGACCTCGCTGTCCGTCGTGGCGTCGACCTGCGGCTCGGGACGGCGGTGGCCCACGTCGAGGTCCGCGCCGGACGTGCCACCGGGGTGCGCACCGTCGACGGCGAGGTCGTGACGGCCGGCCACGTCGTCGTCAACGCGGATCTTCCGGTCGCCTACCGGGACCTGCTCGGCCCCGAGCTCACCCCGCGGCGCGTGCAGCGGTTGCGCTACTCGCCGTCGTGCGTGATCGTCCACCTGGGCCTTCGCGGTCCGCTGAAGGACGCTGCGCACCACAACATCCACTTCGCACGCGACTACCGCGCGTCGTTCGACGACCTGCTCGCGGGACGGATGCAACGCGACCCGTCGTGGTTCCTGACGGTGCCGACACAGGGCGACCCGTCAATGGCACCCGACGGTGGCGCCGTCGGCTTCCACCTGCTCCCGGCACCGAACCTGCGCGGCGACGACATCGACTGGGACGCCCGGGCGCCCGGCGAGCTGCGCGCGGCGCTGCGCCGACTCGAGGAGGCCGGGTACGGGTTGCCCGAGGTCGTGACCAGCACGGTCGTGACGCCGGCCGACTGGGCACGCCAGGGCATGGCGGCAGGCACGCCGTTCGCGGCGAGCCACCACTTCCTCCAGACGGGACCGTTCCGCCCGCGCAACGTCGCGCCGACCGTCGAGGGCGTGGTGTTCGCCGGTTCGAGCACGGTGCCCGGTGTCGGCGTCCCCATGGTGCTCGTGTCTGGAAAGCTCGCGGCCGAACGCGTCCTGAAGGATGCGACCCCGCGTCGGAGGCGGCGGTCGTGACGGTCCACGAAGGGGTGCCCGGCTACCGTCATCCCGCGCCGTCGACCGCGATCGTCGCCGACGGACTGCCCGACGATCGTCGGGTCGATCTGGCGACCAGCTACGAGCTGTGCCGGCGGCTGAACGCAGCACACGGCCGCACCTACTACTTCGCGACCCGGTTCCTGCCCCGGCACCAGCGGCATCACGTGCACGCGTTGTACGGCTTCGCGCGCTACGCCGACGATCTGGTCGACCACTTCGACCTCGACTGGTCCGACGCGCAGCGCCGTGCGGCGCTCGAGGCGTGGAGCGCGGACTTCCTCGCATGCCTGGACCGCGGCCACAGCGACGATCCCGTGCTCAAGGCCGTGGTGGCCACCGTCTACGAGCTCGGCATCGCCCACGACGACCTCCGGGCGTTCCTGCGCTCGATGGCCATGGACCTGACGGTCATCCGCTACGACACCTACGAGGACCTGTACGGCTACATGTACGGCTCGGCTGCGGTGATCGGCGCGATGATGCTGCCGGTGCTCGGTGGCCGGCATCCCGACGCCAGGGCGCGCGCGATGGACCTCGGCATCGCGTTTCAGCTGACGAACTTCCTGCGGGACGTCGCCGAGGACTGGGACCGTGGGCGCATCTACCTGCCGCAGGAGGATCTCGCGCGCTTCGACGTGTCCGAGGACCACTTCCGCCGCCGGCGGGTCACGCCCCAGCTGCGCAGCCTGCTGGCGTTCGAGATCGACAGGACCAGGATGCTGTACCGCCGGGCCGAGGAGGGCTGGGGGATGCTGGCGCCGCGCAGCCAGGCCTGCATCCGCATCGCCCACCGGCTCTACGGTGAGATCCTCGACCGCATCGAGGCGACCGGCTACCAGGTGTTCGACCATCGGGCGTCGGTGCCGACGCCGCGCAGGCTGGCGGTCGCCGGGCGGGAGGTGCTGCGCCGCCCCCGACCGGTCCCGCAGGTGCGGGCAGCCTAGATGCCGCCGAGCAGCTTGCGCGTCGCGGCGGCGATGCCCGTGGCGTCGAGACCCAGATCCGTGTGGATCTGGTCGGCGCTGCCGTGGTCGACGTAGTCGTCGGGGGTGCCGAGGTGCAGCAGCCGCGGGCTGCGCCCGGCGTCGTCGCGGTCCACCAGCAGGCCGGCGAGGTACGATCCGGCACCGCCGTGCCGCACGCCGTCCTCGACGGTGACGACCAGGTCGTGACGCGCGGCATCGTCGAGCAGGGCCGGGTCCGCTGGCTTGACGACACGGACGTCCCAGACTGTGGCCGACACCCCGTCCGCGGCCAGTTGCTGAGCGGCCTGGTCCGCCGCGGGCACCATCTTGCCGACTGCGAGGAAACACACCTCGGTGCCCTCGCGGACGCGTCGCGCCTCCAGCCCGCGGCCGACCTCGGTGGCGGGCACCTCAGGCGCCGTGCCCTTCGGGAAGCGCACCAGCGAAGGTCCGTCCAGGGTCATCGCGTCAGTCAGCATCTGGCGCAGCTCGCCGGCCGAGGACGGTGCGAAGATCGTCATTCCCGGCACGCGCAGGCTGAGGGCCATGTCGAGCACGCCGTGGTGGGACGGGCCGTCGGGTCCGGTGATGCCGGCGCGGTCCAGGGCGAACACGACCGGCTTACCGTGCAGTCCGACGTCGAGGTTCATCTGGTCGAACGCTCGCGACAGGAACGTCGAGTAGACCGCGAACACCGGACGCATGCCCATCATGGCCATGCCCGCGGCGGCGGTGACGGCGTGCTGCTCGGCGATCCCGACGTCGATGACGCGGTCGGGGTGACGCTCGGCCAGAGGGAGCAGGCCTGTCGAACCCGGCATCGCCGCGGTGAGCGCGACCAGCTCGTCGTGACGCTCGGCCAGATCGAGCATCGTGTCGGAGAACACCTGCGTGTAGGTGGGCCCGCCTCCACGGCTCGCGCTCCTGCCGGTGGTCGGGTCGAATGCCGACACGTCGTGCAGGCGCTTCTCGACGTCGGTCTCCGCGGGCGCGTAGCCGCGGCCCTTCTGCGTTCTGACGTGCACCACGATCGGACCGTCGTAGGTCGCGGCGTGTCGCAGGGACTGCTCGATGCGCGCGGTGTCGTGGCCGTCGATCGGACCGGTGTAGCGCACGTCGAGCGCCTCGAAGAAGGCGTGTGGCTCGATGACCTCACGCAGAGCGGCGCTGATCCCGTTGATGCCCTGGACCGCGACCTCGCCCATGCCGGCCAGCGCGCGCAGGCGGTCCTCGAGCACCCGGCGGGCGTGGACGTAGGACGGGTTCAGGCGCAGGCGGGCCAGGTGGTCGCCGAGCCGTGAGATCGTCGGAGCGTAGGACCGCCCGTTGTCGTTGAGCACGATGATGACGCGGCGGCCGCTGTGGCCCAGGTTGTTCAGTGCCTCGAACGCCATGCCCCCGGTCAGCGCGCCGTCGCCGATGACCGCGACGACGCGGCGGTCGATCCCGCGCAGCGCGAAGCTCGTCGCCATGCCGTGGGCGTAGCTCAGGATGGTCGAGGCGTGGCTGTTGGACACCCAGTCGTGCTCGGACTCGTCGCGGGAGGGGTACCCCGAGAGGCCGCCCGCCTGCTTGAGCGCGTCGAAGCCCGCCTGACGTCCGGTGACGATCTTGTGCACGTACGCCTGGTGGCCGGTGTCCCACAGCACGACGTCGTGCGGGGAGTCGAAGACACGGTGCACCGCCAGCGTCAGCTCGACGGCGCCGAGGTTGGACCCCAGGTGCCCACCCGTTCGCGACACCGCCTCGACGATGAACTGACGGATCTCGTCTGTGAGCCGTTCGAGCTGCGCTGCGTCGAGGCGCCGAAGGTCGCGTGGCGAGCGGATGGTCTCCAACAGCATCGATGACCCTCCTGGGTCGTACGTCAACTGACCACGCTACCGCGCCGTAGAAGCGTCACGCGATGTGGTCGAAGAAGGCTCGTGGGAGCAGCCCGTTGGGGTCATGGTTCCTACAACTCGACCTCGAACTCGTCCGGTCTCCCTCGTCCGGTCTCCGGCCGTCGGACTAGTGCGTGTCGTTCATACCGTGCTCGGAGTGCACGACCTGAGGGGTTGTTTAACGGATTTGTGTCGAGCCGTGAACAGCTCGAGTATAAGTTAAACATGTAGCTACTTGGCAACTACTTTTAGTAGTTGAAGCCGAGTGACAGATGTTTGAGCTTCGGTTGATGACCCCCAGGAGGTGACCAAGACATGCGCAAGGCTGGCTGGTAAGCGCTTCAGCGATGTGAAGCTGCCCACACCGTCGCCCGTACCGTCGATGTGTTCAGAGTGACCGCCGTCAGCGGTTCCTCTGCACGTTGTGTGCCTCCGGGCCGACGGTCGCGACATGGACCTCGGGCCGACGGCCCGCCGGGCCTCCGTCGTGCGCCGGAGCGGCATCGCCGCACGTGACCGTGCATCTCCCGCGGGTTGCGCCTCGCAGGGCTGCCCCGCGTCGCACTAGGATCACACGGTGACCGGCTCGGCAACGCAGCAGACGGCCGCTGCCACCAGGCTGCCGCCCTCTCGCCTGATGACCGCATACTCCGCGGTGCTGGCGCTCGGCTGCGGCGTGATCGTTGCGACGGGGTTCCCGTCGTCGTATCTCCAGGACGGATTGTTCTGGATACCGCTCATCGCTGTCGCGAACCTGACCACGCTGTCGATCCTGCCCGAGGTCGACGTGGAGTCGCCGCTGGGTCCCATCGTCATCGCGGCGGCCGCCGTGCTGTATCCGCCAGCGGCGGTCACCCTGTTCGCGTGTGTGGGCGCGCTGTTCTGGCGTGAGGTGCTGGGTGAGGCGCCGCTGGTCATGGCGGTGTTCAACCGCGCGATGTACGGGCTCGCCGGCGCGGCGTCGGCAGGCGCTGTGGAGGCGGTCTACGCTCTCCTCGGCAGCGGCTCGTGGCAGATCGTGCCCGCCGCCCTCGTGGCCGTCGTCTGCTTCGATGCGGTCAACACCGTGCTCCTCGCGGTGATGCTCGTCGTGCGTCGGGGCCGGTCGTGGCGGCAGGCCGTCTCCGAGTCGGCCAACCCCTTCCCGAGGTTCACGCTGAACGCCGCGGTCTCCGCGATGATGTCGCTGCTGATCGTGGTCCTGGTCCGAGACGTCAGCCGGTGGTCGGTCGTCCTCGTCGCCGTGCCGTTCTGGCTGAGTCACTCCGCGCAGCGCTCGGCGCGCATCGCGCAGGATCGGACCGAGCAGCTCACCGCCCGCGTGCGCGAGCTCGAGATGCTCAACCGGCTGTCCGGCGAGCTGCTCACCGTCCACGACGCGGGTGAGGTCGCGCCGGTCGCGACCAAGATCCTCGACCGAGCGCTCGACGGCGGGGTGCTCGCCGTCGATCTCGACGGCACGACCTCCGATGGCATCCGCGTCGAGATCCCCGGAGCGGCGCCGGCCGCGATCGTGCTGTCCGGCCACGCCGAGCACCCGGGCGCGGTCGTGGAGGCGGCCGCCTCGCTGATCGGGCTGACGCTGACCCGTCTGCAGGTCGAGGCGGAGCTGGCCGAGACCGAACGGGCGCGCACGGCTCTGACCGCGCGGATCCTCGAGGAGGCGACGCACGAGCGCAGCCGGATCGCGATGGAGGTTCACGACGACGTCCTCCCGCTGTTCGCGGCGGCGCAGATGCAGATCGACAACGCGGACATGCTCATCGAGATCGACGATCCCGTGCGGGCCAGCGAGGTCGTCGAGAAGGCGACCGGCGCCGTGAGCGATGGCATCCGCGCCCTGCGCGACACGCTGGAGTCCCTGCGGCAGAGCACCCTCGTGCCAGGCACCGTCACCGAGGGCGTCCGCAGGCTGCTCGCGGATGTGCAGGCCCGCACGGGCGTCCGCGCGACGTTCGAGGCCCCTGACACCATGCCCGAGCTGCCGTTCGCCGTCGAGCTCCTCGCCTACGAGACGGTCCGCGGCTCGCTGGCCAACGTCGAGAAGCACGCAGCTGCGTCATCAGTGCATGTCGATTTCCGCCACGAGGGCGATAGGCTGGTGGTGCTCATGCGGGACGACGGTCGAGGCTTCGACCCGACGAAGGTCGGCATGCGCAGCCACGGGGTTGCGCTCATGCGACAGCGCGCGGAACTGGCGCGCGGCAGCTTCGACATCACGGGCACACCGGACAAGGGCACGACCGTGCGGCTGGAGGTGCCGACATGGTGACCTTCGCCACCCCGGTCATCGACCCGCCGCACACCGGCAGCGCGGTCATCCGCATCGTCATCGCCGAGGACCACGGCGTTGTGGCGGACGGCCTCGCGACCATGCTGTCGTTCGAGGACGACATGCAGGTCCAGGCGATCGTCACGTCTGGCGAGCAGCTGGTCGAGATCGTCCTGTCCGAGCGGCCCGACCTCGCGCTGGTCGATGTCAACCTCATCGGCATGGACGGCCTGACGGCGGTCCGCCAGATCCTGGAGCACGACGTGACCACCAGGATGATGGCCCTGACCATGTTCATCGACCACGACACCGTGACGCGGGCGGTCGCGGCCGGGGTCGCCGGCTACCTGCCCAAGAACGTGAGGCGCAAGGAGCTGATCCAGGCGGTCCGTGCGGTCGCGGCGGGCAAGGGGTTCCTCCACCCGGACGTCACGCGACCGTTCCTCGAGCGTGTCGGGCCGCTCGCGATCCACGCGGGCATCGAGCCGCTGACCCATCGCGAGCAGGAAGTGCTCGAGGTCATGGCGACGGGTGGCACGACGCGCGACATCGCCGACGTACTCTGCATAAGCGAGGAGACGGTCAAGAGCCATCTGTCACGGATCTACACGAAGTTGAAGGCCGATGACCGGGTGCAGGCCGTCGTCACGGCCATGCGGCACGGACTCGTCCGCTGACATCACCCGCTGCCGGGCCGAAAGGGTGCACCGGCTGCGGGGGGAGGGGGCGGGAACCCGCCCCCCGCATGGTGCCTTGCGGTGGGAACCACTGTACTCGATTCCGCCCGGTCATGACGGATTTCGAGGGCTGACGTGCGCACTGGACGCTCGGACAGGTCCGTCGTGGCGAGAGGTCAACAGATAACAGATGTGGTGTCGTTGACATTCGCGGCGCGCCTCTGTGCGAAGCAGAGGGTGGGCGGCGAAGCGTTGCGCCTTGTGGCAGCCGGGTTGCAATGCCGCGCGTCACGTCGCAGACTGCTGGTGGCGCGACCAGGCGCGCCATCCCGCTCGACCTGAGGACTGCCATGAGCCAGCACTGGGATGACCGCCAGTCGCTCATCGTGCTCGTAGCCCTCGTCTCCACGGTCGGAGGACGGTAGTCGGCACAGCGACGATCAGCAGCCCTCCGCCACCCGGCGAAGGGCTTATTTGGTTGAGAGGGTCAGTGCCCATGCAGATGACCGGAGCCCAGGCCGTGATCGCGACCCTCGAGACAGAGGGCGTCGAGGTGATGTTCGGTCACCCCGGCGGCGCGATCCTTCCCGCCTACGATCCGCTGCTCGACTCCCCGATGCGCCACGTGCTCGCCCGTCACGAGCAGGGCGCCGGCCACATGGCAGAGGGCTACGCGCAGGCCACTGGCCGTGTCGGCGTGGTCATGGCGACGTCCGGTCCGGGTGGCACGAACCTTGTGACCGCGCTCGCTGACGCGCACATGGACTCGGTGCCGCTCGTGGCGGTCACCGGCCAGGTTGCGCGGCCCGCCGTCGGTGGCGACGCGTTCCAGGAGGCCGACATCACCGGCATCACGATGCCGGTGACCAAGCACAATGAGCTCGTGCGCGACCCCGCCCGCATCGCCGGCGCGATCAAGGAGGCGTTCCACATCGCCTCCACCGGGCGGCCGGGACCGGTCCTGATCGACCTGCCCAAGGACGTGCTCGTCGAGACATTCGACTATCGCTACCCCGACCAGTTGAGCCTTCCCGGCTACCGTCCCACGGTCCGCGGGCACAGCAAGATGGTCCGCGAGGCAGCGCGGGAGATCCTCGACGCGCAGCGGCCTGTCATCTACGCGGGCGGAGGGATGATCAAGGCCCGTGGGGACGAGCAGCTGCGTGCGCTGGCCGAACTGCTCGAGCTCCCTGTGGTCACGACGCTGATGGGCCGCGGCGTGTTCCCCGACGACCACCCCCAGCACCTTGGCATGCCGGGCATGCACGGCCACTGGACCGCCATCACCGCGCTCCAGCAGTCGGACCTGCTGATCGCGCTGGGCACGCGCTTCGACGACCGGGTCACCGGTGACCTCACGACCTTCGCGCCATACGCCCGGGTCATCCACGTTGACATCGACCCCGCGGAGATCGGCAAGAACCGCGAGCCCGACGTACCCATCGTCGGCGACGGCGCGGTCGTGACGCAGCAGATCAGCGACGCCGTGCGCCGCCTGCTGGCCGATGGCGCCAGCGCCGCCGACCTTCAGCCGTGGTGGGATCGGCTTCGCACCTGGCGCGACGAGCACCCATTGCGGTGGGACCAGCAGGCGGACGGCCCGCTGAAGCCGCAGACCGTCATCCACGCGCTGGGTCGCCGGCTCGACGGGGAGGGCATTGTGGTCAGCGGTGTGGGCCAGCACCAGATGTGGGCGAGCCAGTTGGTCCGCTACCGCTCGCCGCGCACGTGGATCAACTCTGGTGGCCTCGGGACGATGGGCTTCTGCGTGCCGGCCGCCATCGGTGCCAAGATCGGGCGTCCCGACGTGCCCGTCGTGGCGATCGACGGCGACGGCAGCTTCCAGATGACGCTGCAGGAGCTCGCGACCGCGACCACCGAGCGCGTCCCGGTCATCTTCTGCGTCATCAACAATGGCGTGCTCGGCATGGTCCGTCAGTGGCAGGAGCTGTTCTACGAGCAGCGCTACTCACAGATCGAGCTGAGCACCGATGTGCCCGACCTGGTCAAGCTCGCCGACGCGATGGGCTGCGCCGGGTACCGGTGTGAGCGGCCGGAGGACGTCGAGCAGACCCTGGACAAGGCCCTCGCCGTCGGCGACGCGCCCGTCCTCGTCGACTTCCGCGTCGACCCCGAGGAGAAGGTGTTCCCGTTCGTGCCCGCCGGCGGCAGCAACGACGACGTCGTCGAGTCGCTCGACGAGTGGACGGCCCGTCAGGACCCGCCCAAGGGCGGAGCGGGAGAGCCCGGAGGCGCCGGGCTGCCGATGGTCCCGCCGTCGTAGCCACCGGCACGTCCATGAGAGAGGTCCAGAACAGATGAGCATGCACACCCTGAGCGTCCTCGTCGAGAACAAGCCGGGTGTCCTCGCCCGCGTCGCGGGGCTGTTCAGCCGCCGCGGGTTCAACATCGAGTCGCTGTCGGTCGGCACGACCGAGTCGCCCCATGTGTCGCGCATGACGATCCTCGTCGATGCCGAGCACTCACCGCTGGAGCAGGTCACCAAGCAGCTGAACAAGCTGATCAACGTGCTCAAGATCGTCGAATTGACCCCGGCGGATGCCGTCGAGCGGGAGCTGCAGCTGATCAAGGTGGCCGCGACCGGCACGACACGCAGCGAGATCATCGAAATCGCCGACGTGTTCCGCGCGAAGGTCGTCGACGTCGACGTCGAATCGGTCACCGTCGAGGTGACCGGATCGGCCGACAAGCTCGAAGCGCTCGTGCGCCTGCTCGAACCGTACGGCATCCGCGAGCTCGTGCGATCGGGCATGATCGCGCTCGGCAGGGGCTCCCGCAGCATCACCGAGGGCCGGACGCTGCGCCTGCAACGCTCCGCCTGACCCGCCCGCAGATCCATCACTTCACATAGAGGACGCCACGATGGTCCAGATCCACTACGAGGACGACGCCACGCTCGACCCGCTTGCCGACCGCACGGTGGCCGTGCTCGGCTTCGGCTCGCAGGGCCACGCGCACGCCCGCAACCTTGCGGAGTCGGGCGTCGCCGTCATCGTCGGTCTGCACGAGGGATCCTCGAGCAGAGGGCGCGCGCGAGATGCCGGCCTGGAGGTCACGTCGGTCGCCGACGCGGTCAAGCGTGCCGACGTCGTCATGATGCTGATGCCCGACACGGTGCAGCCTGAGGCCTACCGCACCGAGGTCGAGCCCGGGCTGGTCGACGGCAACGCGCTGTTCTTCGCCCACGGCTTCAACATCCACTACGGCCAGATCGTCCCGCCGGCGGGCGTCGACGTGTGCATGGTCGCCCCGAAGGGGCCAGGGCACCTGGTGCGCCGGACCTACACCGAGGGCACGGGCGTGCCGGCGCTGATGGCGATCCACCAGGACGCGACCGGGACCGCCCGGAAGCTGACGCTGGCCTACGCCAGGGGTATCGGTGCCGCCCGCGCCGGCGTCCTCGAGACCACCTTCGCCGAGGAGACCGAGACCGACCTGTTCGGCGAGCAGGCCGTGCTGTGCGGTGGCGTGTCGAGCCTGGTGCAGAAGGCGTTCGAGACCCTGACAGAGGCCGGGTACCAACCGGAGGTCGCGTACTTCGAGTGCCTCCACGAGCTCAAGCTCATCGTTGACCTGTTCTACGAGGGCGGCCTGGCCCGCATGCGCTACTCGGTGTCGGACACCGCCGAGTACGGCGACTACTCCCGCGGCGACTACATCGTCGACGCCGGTGTCAAGGAACGCATGCGCGACGCGCTGACCCAGATCCAGGACGGCCGGTTCGCCCGCGAGTGGATCCTTGAGAACGCGGCGGGGCGCCCCGCGTTCATGGCGCAGCGCCGCCGTCAGGCCGAGCACCCGATCGAGGAGGTCGGCCGGACGCTGCGGTCCATGATGAGCTGGCTGCCCCACCAGGACGACTGACCGCGCATCAGCGTTGGCGGGGTAGTCACTGTTTGACGACCGTCGGCCGGTCGAGCCGGCCGGCGCGGCTGTAGGCTTCCGTGCCATGCCTGCATCCATCGTGTCGCTGCTGCGTGCCGACGCACCGACCCTGTCGTTCGAATTCTTCCCACCGAAGACCGACCAGGGCCGGCGAACGCTGTGGCGCACCATCGAGGGCCTCGCCGACCTGGCACCGGACTTCGTCTCGGTGACCTACGGCGCCGGCGGATCGACCCGCGACCGCACGCTGGACGTCATCGAGCGGGTCCGCGACCGGACGGCCCTGCTGCCGGTCATGCACCTGACCTGCGTGGGGGCGACCCGCGAGGAGCTGACCGAACTCGCGCACGAGCTGACCGACCGCGGCGTCACCGACGTGCTCGCCCTGCGTGGCGACCCCCCGGACGGGCCGGCGGGGACGTGGGTCCCGACCGACGGCGGGTTTCGGTACGCCGCCGAACTCGTGGCGCTGCTCGACGGCCTCGGAGGCTTCGAGATCGGGGTCGCGGCCTTCCCGGAGGGCCATCCCGCATCGCCGTCGCGCGAGTCCGACATCGCCCACCTCGCCGCGAAGTGCGCGGTGGGCGCCGGCTACGCGATCACGCAGTTCTTCTTCGATGTCAAGCAGTACGTGGCGCTGGTCGACGACCTGCGCGCGATCGGGTGCGAGACGCCGATCGTCCCCGGCGTGCTGCCCGTCACCAACCCCGCGCAGACGCGACGCTTCGCGGCCGCGGCCGGCGCCACCATCCCCGCCGACCTCGACGCCGCGTTCCGGGCGGTCGAGGACGATCCGGCCACAGTCCATGCGCTCGGTGTCGGCCGCGCGATCGAGTTGTCGCGCGACCTGCTCGCGGCGGGCGCGCCCGGGCTGCACATCTACACGCTCAACCGCGCCGCCGCGACCCGTGAGATCTGCGAGGCCCTGCGTGGCGTGGGAGCCCTGCCCGCCTGAGCGGGGCCGGGCTTTGTGACGTCATGCACGACCTGTCTACTCTGGCCCCGTCTCTCGTCCCTGCAGAGGTTGCAGCCATGCGCGTGCTCATCGCAGACAAGCTGTCCGCC
The DNA here is from genome assembly GCA_035461305.1 of Euzebyales bacterium. Classification (NCBI taxonomy): domain Bacteria; kingdom Bacillati; phylum Actinomycetota; class Nitriliruptoria; order Euzebyales; species Euzebyales bacterium. The sequence goes on from DATHVN010000109.1 coordinate 76,965, forward strand.
ACCGGCGTGGCGGCGCTCGAGGCATCATACGACGTCGATGTCCGCACCGGGCTGTCCAAGCGGGAGCTGCTCGACATCGTCGGTCGTTACGACGCGGTCGTCGTCCGCTCGGCAACCACGATCGACGCCGACGTCATCGCGGCGGCCGGCAGCCTGACCGTGATCGCGCGCGCCGGCATCGGCGTCGACAACATCGACCTCGAGGCTGCGACCGCGCGCGGGATCATCGTGTGCAACGCCCCGCAGTCCAACACGATCAGCGCTGCCGAGCACACGATCGCGCTGCTGCTCGCACTCGCGCGCCGCGTCCCTGCCGCGGACCGCAGCCTCCGGGGCGGTGCGTGGGAACGCACCGCATTCCAGGGTGTCGAGCTGCACGGCCGCACCCTGGGCGTCATGGGCCTGGGCCGTGTCGGGACGCTCGTCGCCCGTCGGTGCGCGGCGTTCGGCATGAAGCTGGCCGCCTATGACCCGTACGTGTCGACCGAGCGGGCCGACCAGCTCGGCATCCAGCTCGTCGGGTCGCCCCTGCGGCTGTGCGAGATCGCCGACGTCGTGACGGTCCACCTCCCCCGCACCTCCGACACCGTAGGCATCGTCGGCGCCGAGGAGCTCGCCGCGCTCGGACCCGACGGTATGCTCGTCAACACGGCGCGCGGTGGCATCGTCGACGAGGCGGCGCTGGCGACCGCGCTCGATGACGGCGTCCTCGGTGGGGCCGCGCTCGACGTGTTCTCGTCCGAGCCGGTGACGGAGTCCCCGCTGTTCTCCCTGCCCAACGTCGTGGTGACCCCGCACCTCGGCGCGTCGACTCAGCAGGCGCAGGACAAGGCCGGCCTGATGATCGCCGAGGCGGTGGACCTTGCGCTGCGCGGCGAGTTCGTGCCGAGCGCCGTCAACCTGCAGGTGTCTGCGGCGGTCACCGACCACGTGCGGGCGTTCCTGGGCCTGACCACGAAGCTCGGCCGGCTGTTCACCGCGCTGCACGAGGGTGTGACGAGTGCGATCACGATCGAGTACCGGGGCGGCATCGCCGACGAGGACACCAGCGCGCTGAACCTCGCCGCGCTCACCGGGCTGTTGTCGGACGTCGTCGACGAGCCGGTGACCTACGTCAACGCGCCACTGACCGCCGAGGAACGCGGCCTCAAGTTGACGACGATGACCTCGTCGGCGCCGCGCGACTACGTGTCGCTCGTGCGGCTGACGGCCAACGGCGACAATGCGGTGGCCGGCACGGTCGTCGGGCCGAACGACAAGGAGCGGCTGGTCGAGCTGTGGGGCTTCGAGATCGACATGGAGCCCAGCGAGCACATGCTGTTCTTCCGCTACGTGGACCGGCCCGGCATCATCGGCCGGATCGGCAGCGTGCTGGGTGACGAGAACATCAACATCGCCACGATGCAGGTCGGGCGGCACGAGATGGGCGGCGACGCCCTGATCGCGATGACCACTGACTCGGCGGTTTCACCCGCCATAGCGCACCGCATAGCGGAGATCATCGGCTCCACCCACGCGCGGACCATCAGCCTGTCGCGGGCCTGAGCGGACCGGGCGCAGGACGTGACACAATGCGCCGAGCCGACGACCGAGGATGCAACGTGAGTGCCGTGCCGATCGCTGTCCTGCCCGAGGGAACCCGCGACTACATCGCCGAGGCGGTGCGCGAAGGCGGCGGCGAGGTCGTCGGGCCTGCCGACGCCCGGGGGCTGGTGTGGACCGACCCGGACGCGGCCGACGACCTGGCAGACCTGCTCAAGGCCAACGATGGCATCGAGTGGGTCCAGCTGCCGTGGGCCGGCGTGGAGCCGTACGCCGACGCCGGGGTCTTCGACGACCAGCGCGTGTGGACGTCGGGCAAGGGCGTGTACGCCGAGCCGGTGGCCGAGCACGCCCTGGCGCTGGCGCTCGCGGGCCTGCGTGAGCTGCCGCGGTACGCTCAGGAGGTCAGCTGGTCGGCCCAGGCGGGCATCAGTCTCATCGGCGGGTCGATCACGATCTTCGGCGGCGGGGGGATCACGACCGAACTCGTTCGCCTTCTCGAGCCGTTCAAGGCGAGGATCACGGTCGTCCGCCGGACCGCGGAGCCTATGGACGGCGTCGAACGCGTGTTGGCCTTCGACCACCGCTACGAGGCGCTCAAGGGTGCCGACGTGGTCGTCCTGGCGCTCGCCCTGACGCCCGAGACGGCGGGCGTCATCTCCCGTGTCGAGTTCGAGCTCATGGAGCCACACGCCTGGCTGGTCAACGTCGCACGCGGCGCCCACGTCGTCACCGAGGACCTCGTCGTCGCGCTCCGCGAGGACGTCATCGGCGGCGCGGCGCTGGACGTCACCGAGCCAGAGCCGCTGCCCGACGGCCACCCGCTGTGGCAGTTGCCCAACTGCCTGATCACCCCCCACACGGCCAACACCGAGGACATGGCCAAGCCGTTGCTGTCGGCGCGGATCGCTGAGAACGTCAGGCGCTTCGCGGCCGGCGAGGAGCTGATCGGCGTGGTCGACCCCGAGGTCGGCTACTGACGTTCTCGGGCGGTCAGGTGGTCGCCGACGGGTGGACCGCGGTTCCCAGGCCGCCGGCCGACGGCAGGCCGACCCGCCCCTCGAAGCCAGGCAGCGGGACGCGGTAGGCGCACAGGTCGCAGTTCATGCGGGCGTCGCCCGCGATCGCCTCGCGGTACCGGTCCGTCACGACGTCGGCGACCATCGGGTCCGGACCGAACCGGCCGGCATCGGCGATGTCCAGGCCGTCGGCCGCCGCGTCGGCCGCCCACCCGTCGACGCGGCGCTCCAGCCGGCCGGCGAGCAGCGACCACGAGAACCGCACGACGCGCCTGGCGCCGGCGCGACGAACGCGGGCGAACAACGCGTCGGCCGTCGGCCACGTGACGCCGGCGTAGGCGATCTCGACCCACCGGTGTCCGGTCAGCTCGGCCAGCAGCCGGGCCGCCTTCGCGAGGTCCCCGTTCGCGTCGGGGTCGCTGGACCCTGCTCCGGTGACGACGAGCACCTCGTCGGCGCGGTCACCGTCGCTGACCGCACCGATCCGCGCGCAGGCGAGGTCGAACAGCACCGGGTGCAGGCCCAGGACCCGCCCGTGGGTGACGGGCACCTCAGGGTGACGTGCTCGCACCCCTGCGACGGATGCGGGCACGTCGGTCTTGGCGTGACCGGCACCGAGCACCAGGAACGGCACCGTCACAATGGCCCGCGCACCGGCGTCGACGAGCTGCCCGGCCGCTGTCACCGCGTCGGGCTCGGCGAAGTCCTCGAGCCACGCCGCCGCGACCGGGGCGTCTACGCGCTCGTGCAGATGCCCGATGAGCTCGTCCATCTCCGTGGCGGCTGACGGCTCGCGCGTGCCGTGCGCGATGAGCAGGAGGGCGGGCTGGTGCTCAGCTGTCACGTGATCGTCCTGATGTCCCGGTCGGTCAGGCGCGACGGTTTCGCTCGCCGCGCGGATCTCGTACCCTTGTGATAAGCGCTGCGGTCACTCGACGCGATCCGTCCGGTGGCCGCGTCGAGGCCGGTGCGAAGCCCACGGGCCCCGATCCGCGCTCCGACGACGGTGTGTGGCACGGCGATCCCGTGACCGCACGAACCGAAGGAGTCGCCAATGGTTGATGACCCATCTGCACCTGATCCTTCCACGCTGCTGCCCCCGGCCACACCGGTCCGACTGCTCGAAAGCGACGGCACCTACCGCGCGGATCCCGACTGGGCAGTCGACCTCCCCGATGACCAGCTCGTCGAGCTGTACCGGACGATGGTCATGGCCCGCCAGATTGACGCGCAGTCGATCAGGCTGCAGCGGCAGGGCCAGCTGGGCGTCTACGCGTCGCTGCGGGGTCAGGAGGCCGCCCAGATCGGCAGTGGGTTCGCGCTGGCGCCCCAGGACTGGGTCTTCCCCTCGTACCGCGAGCTCGGCGTGGCGCTGACCCGTGCCATGGACCCGCGTGAGCTGCTCCACGTGTTCCGTGGCACGTGGCTGGGTGCCCACGACCCGGCCAAGCACCGGTTCGGCCTGATCACCATCTCGATCGGCACGCAGGCACTGCACGCCGCCGGCTTCGCCATGGGAGCACGCCTCGACGACGCGGACTGCTGCGCGGTCGTCTATCTGGGTGACGGTGCGACCAGTGAGGGCGACGTCCACGAGGCGCTGAACTTCGCCGCGGTGTTCAACGCGCCGTGCGTGTTCTTCGTGCAGAACAACCAGTACGCGATCAGCGTGCCCGTCACCCGGCAGACGAAGGCGCCGACGATCGCCCACAAGGCCGTCGGCTACGGCATGCCCGGCTACCGCTGCGACGGCAACGACGTGCTCGCCTGCTACGCGGTGATGCGCCGTGCCCTCGAGCACGCACGCGGCGGTGGGGGACCGGTGCTCGTCGAGGCCGAGACCTACCGCATGGAGGCCCACACGACGGCCGACGACCCGACGCGCTACCGGGACGAGCGCGAGCTCGAGCAGTGGCGCGCGCGTGACCCGATCACCCGTTTCGACAAGTTCCTGCGGGACCATGGGCTGCTCGACGACGACCTGGCCGAGACCGTCGCGCAGGCCGCGACGGCCGAGGCGCAGGCCGTCCGGGCCGCGATCTACGACGCGCCGCACGGCGACCCGTTGGAGCTGTTCGACCACGTGTACGTCGAGCCCACCGCGCGCCTGCGTGCCCAGCGGGCGCAGCTCGCGGCCGAGCTGGCCGGGCAGGAGGCGTGATGGCGGTCACGATGGCCGGCGCGCTCAACCGCGCCCTGCACGATGCGATGGACGACGACGATCGCGTGGTGGTCTTCGGCGAGGACGTCGCCGACCTCGGTGGCGTGTTCCGCGTGACCGACCGCCTCGCCGAGCGGTTCGGTCCGGACCGCTGCTTCGACACGCCACTGGCCGAGTCCGGTATCGTCGGCACTGCCGTGGGCATGGCGATGTATGGCTACCGGCCTGTGGTCGAGCTGCAGTTCGACGGCTTCAGCTACCCGGCGTTCGACCAGATCACGTCGCACCTGGCCAAGCTGCCGAACCGGTCGCGCGGCACCGTCCGTCTCCCCGTCGTCGTCCGCATCCCGTTCGGCGGGGGCATCGGAGCCGTCGAGCACCACTCCGAGAGCCCGGAGGTGCTGTACGCGCACACTGCGGGGCTCAAGATCGTCACCCCGTCGACCCCGAGCGACGCCTACGCGCTGCTGCGCGGGTCGATCGCGTCACCGGACCCTGTGCTGTTCTTCGAGCCGAAGCGGCGGTACTGGACCAAGGAGGACGTCGAGCTGCCGGTGACGACCGAGCCGCCTGATAGGGCCGTGGTCCGGCGACCGGGGTCGACGGCCACGCTCATCAGCTACGGTCCGACGGTCGCGACCTGCCTGGAGGCCGCCGAGGCCGCCACCGCGGAGGGCTGGGAGCTGGAGGTCATCGATCTTCGCTCGCTCACGCCGATCGACATCGACACGCTCGTGGCCGCCCTCGAGCGCACTGGCCGCGCGATCGTCGTCCACGAGGCCAGTGTGTTCGCCGGCCTCGGGGCCGAGATCGCCGCGGAGCTGCTCGAGCAGGCGTTCTGGTCGCTGGAGGCGCCGGTGCTGCGGGTCGGCGGTTTCGACATCCCCTACCCGGCGTCGCAGCTCGAGCACTACCACCTGCCCGACGTCGACCGCATCCTCGATGCGGTCGAGCGCAGCCTGGACTACTAGGAGGGCAGGGCAATGGCGAATGAGCAGGTACGACTGCCTGACCTGGGCGAAGGCCTGACCGAGGCGACGATCGTGCGCTGGCTGGTCGACGTCGGCGACTCGGTCATCGTCGACCAGATCGTGGCCGAGGTCGAGACGGCGAAGGCCACCGTGGAACTTCCGACGCCCCACGCGGGGACCGTCGCCGCGCTGCACGCGGCCGAGGGCGACGAGATCGCCGTCGGCTCCGCCGTGCTGACGATCGACCGCTCGGTGCCGGCGTCCGAGGCGCCGCCGGCCGCCGGCGACACCGAGACAGCCGAGGACACCGAGACGGCCGAGGACACCGACGAGGGCGATGCTGAGACGGCCGAGGGCGATGAAGGCACGGACGTGCTGGTCGGGTACGGGACCGGCCGGGGGAGCCGGCGCCGCCGGCGCGGCCGTGCGCACCGCACGCCGGCCCCGTCACAGCCGGCGCGCCCACGGGCCAAGCCACCGGTGCGCAAGCTGGCCAAGGACCTCGGCGTGAACCTCGAGGCCCTGACGGGCAGCGGGCCGGACGGCCGCATCACCCGCGACGACGTCCGTGGCGCCGCCCGACGTCCCGCCGAGGCCGCGCCTCGCGGTGGTCGGTCGGTCGACGGCGACCGCCGCGAAGCCGTCACCGGGGTGCGGGCGCGCATCGCCGACCACCTGACCGTCGCATGGCGCGAGATCCCCGCGGCGTCCTGCTGGGTCGAGTGCGACACCTCGGCGATGCTGGCGGTCCGCGACGAGTTGGCCGCCGCGCACCCGGACGTGAAGCTGACGCCGCTGGCACTGATCCTGCGCTCGTGCGTCGTGGCGCTCGGCGAGGTGCCGCAGCTCAACGCCAGCTTCGATGCCGAACACCGCGAGATCGTCCACCACGGATGCGTCGACCTCGGCGTGGCCACGCAGACCGACCGGGGGCTGTTGGTCCCGGTCGTCCGCGACGCAGGCGGGCGGTCGGTGCTCGACCTGGCGTCCGAGGTCGAGCGGCTCGCCGGTGAGGCGCGCAGCGGCGACCTCGCGCCTGGCGAGCTCGTCGGCAGCACGTTCACCGTGTCCAACGTTGGCGCCTTCGGCATCGACGGTGGCGGACCGATCATCAACCACCCCGAGGCGGGCATCCTCGGCGTCGGACGCATTGCCCCCCGTCCGTGGGTCGTCGAAGACGACGTCGTCGTCCGCCCGGTCGTGCAGCTGACGCTGTCGTTCGACCACCGTGTGTGCGACGGGGCGGAGGCTGCGGGGTTCCTGCGCCGGGTCGCCGATCTCGTCGAGCGGCCGACGCTGCTGATCGCGCACTAGGGGGCCCGTCTCCCCCTCCCGGCCGGCGTTCGATCGCATCTGCATCCCCGCTCGCGTCGTTGCGACTCGCTGCGAGCTTCGTGGGGCCTGGTTCCACGAACCACTCGGCGGACCGGCTTCGCCGGCACACGGGCAGGCCCGGTATGCGCCGCTCACCGCGCCTCGCGAGCCGGGCGCAGCTGCGTCCTGGTCACCGTGCCGTGGGCTCCTTGGGCGTCGGGAGTCGAGCGTCAGCGAGACGACCACGCGCACGGCCGGTCCGGGAGACGGATCCCGCCACTGTCGCGGCCGCCCGCCCGCCGCTATCGTGCGCTGCGACGGGCGGTCGCCGCGCCCTGGGGCGAGGAGGAACGGATGACGACCCACGCTGACCTGCTCGCCCGGCACCGGGCTGTGCTGCCGTCGTGGATGGCGCTGTACTACGACGAGCCGATCGCGCTGGTCCGCGGTGAGGGACGCCACGTGTGGGACGCCGAGGGCGCACGCTACCTCGACTTCTTCGGCGGCATACTCACGACAATGACCGCCCACGCGCTGCCCGAAGTCGTCGAGGCCGTGCGCGGGCAGGCGGGCCGGATCCTGCACACTTCGACGCTCTACCTGATCGAGTCGCAGATCGAGCTCGCCGAGGAGATCGCCGCGCTCGTGCCGATGGACGACGCGAAGGTCTTCTTCACGACGTCGGGCACCGAAGCCAACGAGGCCGCGCTGCTCCTGGCGTGCACCGCGCGGCGCAGCAACCAGATCCTCGCGATGCGCAACAGCTACCACGGACGGTCGTTCGCGGCGATGGCCATCACGGGCAACCGCGGCTGGTCGGCGTCGAGCCTCTCGCCGGTGCAGACCAGCTACGTCCAGGGCGGCTACCGCTACCGCAGCCCGTGGCGAGACCTGTCCGACGACGAGTACATCGCCGCCGGCGTGGCGGACCTCGTCGACGTGCTCGACACCACCACGGCCGGTGACGTGGCGTGCATGATCGCCGAGCCGATCCAGGGCGTCGGCGGGTTCGCCCACCCGCCCGACGGGTTCTACGGCGCACTGGCCGAGGTCCTGGCCGAGCGCGGGATCCTCTTCATCAGCGACGAGGTGCAGACCGGATGGGGACGCACGGGCGAGCACTTCTGGGGCTTCGGGGCCCACGACGTCGTGCCGGATGCGATCACGTTCGCCAAGGGCCTGGGTAACGGCCTGACGCTGGCAGGCGTCGTGGCGCCGGCGGAGCTGATGGACGGGGTCGCTGCGAATTCGATCTCCACGTTCGGCGGCAATCCGCTGGCGACGGCGGGCGGTCTGGCCAACCTCCGCTACCTGCTGGCCAACGGCCTGCAGGAGCACGCGCTCAAGGTCGGCCAGCAGCTCCGGGCCCAGCTGACAGACGGCCTGGGTGACATCCCCGACGTCGCCGACGTCCGTGGCAAGGGGCTGATGCTCGGCATCGAGCTCGCGGCGGAGGACCGCACGCCGCACCCCGCGACCGCCTCAGCCGTGCTCGAACGCTCTCGGTCCGAGGGCCTGCTCGTCGGCAAAGGCGGCCTGTACGGCAACGTGCTGCGGATCTCACCGCCGTTGACCGTCATGCCCGACGAGATCGACGAGGGTGGTCAGATCCTCGTCGAGGCGATCAGGACAGCGAGCGGTTGACGTCGCGGGCCCCCACGCCGACCGCGCGCTGCGCGAGCCGCAGCAGCGCCATCGCGCGTTCCCGCTCGGTCGTTGTGAACCGGTAGTCGCGGCGTAGCACGAGCATCTCGTGGCCGGCATCGAGGACCAGCACGCGTCGATCGTGGCCGTCGGGCGCCTGTGACGCGGGGACGAACTCGGCTGCGCGCGCGTGCAGCATGCCACCGATCAGGGTGCACACGCCCCGGCGAGCCTCGGCGCTGCCGTCGAGCAGTGACTCGATGCCGATCGACAGGCGCGTCACCGCGTCGCCGGGCTGGCCACGGGACGGGCCGGCGTGGATCACGCTCACCCCGTCGAGCGTCGCCAGGCGGTCGAGCAGCGTCGGGACGTGCTCCTCGTCGAGGATCACCTCGAGGTCGTCGAGCGCACGTCCGTCATCGTGCTCGACGACGTCGACCGCGTGGATGTCGCCACCGACGGCCGAGATCGCGCTGGCCAGCTTCGCGAGCGCACCGGGCCGGTCGGGCAACGCGCAGCGCAGCATCAGTTCCATCAGGACAGCAGCCTAGGTCACATTGCCGGCACCTGCTGTTACATCGTCGAAGTCGATGACGTGTCGACCTCAGTCCGTCGGCAGGCGGTCCTGCGCGCGGGTCGTCGATCCGGGGTCTGTCAAGCTGTCGCGGAGCAGAGACGTCTCATCGAGCACGATCTGCTTCGTCAGCATGACCTTCGTCCCACGGCCCTCCTGGACCCGGAAATCGGCCTCGTCCATCAGCATGCGCATCAACGCCAGGCCGCGTCCACCCTCGGCCAGCGCTCCCGCCATCCGCTGACGGCCGTTCACCTCGAACCCCATGCCACTGTCGGCGATCGTGACCCTCGCGGCCTCGCGGTTCAGCTCGAAGGTGACCTGGTACCGGTCTGTGGAGGTGGCGTGCCGCACGACGTTGGCGCAGCCCTCGGTCAGTGCTAGCTCGACATCGGCTGCGCACGACCGCTCCACACCGACCTCCGCCATCGCACTCGCGACGATGCGCCGCACGGCTGAGACGCTCTCGCGGTCACGCGGCAGCCCAAGCGAGATCTCGATGTGCACGCACCTGCCTTCCGACGTACTCCGTTGTACACAGGGCATCCGTACAGTCACGGCGGACAGTACCCAACGTCTATGACCGCCATGCGCTACCCATCGGGGGCCACGATGGACCTGACAGTGTCGGTCATCGGCTCCGCCGTCCCCGCAGCCGATACCGACTCGGCAGCCCGAGACGTGGGCAGGCTGCTGGCGGCCGCAGATGCGGTCGTCGTCTGTGGCGGGCTCGGCGGGGTCATGGCGGCCGTCTGTCAGGGTGCCCAGGAGGCCGGTGGGCGGACGATCGGCGTGCTTCCGGGGGTGGACGCCGCGACCGCGAACCCGTGGGTCGACGTCGCACTGCCCACCGGCATGGGCGAGGCGCGCAACGTGCTCGTGGTGCGCGCGGGCCGCGCCGTCATCGCCGTCGGTGGTGGCTTCGGGACGCTGTCGGAGATCGCGTTCGCCCGCAAGCTGCAGATCCCGGTGGTCGGCCTTGACACCTGGACCCTGCCCGACGACGGCATCATCCACGTCCACACGCCCGACGAGGCCGTCCGTGTGGCCCTGTCCGCCGCCCGGCCCGCACCCGGGTAGCGAGGGGCCGGAGCAGGTCTGTGCGGTGATTGGAGCGAGCGCAGGGGGTGGCTGCGAGCAGGGTGTGGCTGGAGCTCCTTGGGCCGTTGTGAGCGGAGCGAGCGCAGCGAGTGGCCGCGAGCAAGTTGACAGCTGGCGCGCGGACGCGTAGTAGTAGGGGCCGTGCAGATCTCCCGGCCCGACGTACCTTCGCGCCCGACGGGCGCGATCTTCGGGCTGCTGCTCGCGGGCCTTCTCGGCCTCCTCATTCTTTGACGCCGCGGGGCGGAATCTCTCCCAACCCCCCGCGGAGCGCCAGTCCGGGTCCACACCCAGCCCCCTGGTCAACGTGAGGAGACCGCACGATGCCCCCCAACGCTGTACAGATCTTCGACACGACGCTGCGCGACGGCGAGCAGGCGCCCGGGATCTCGCTGGGCGTCAAGGAGAAGCTCGAGATCGCTGACCAGTTGGCCAGGCTGCACGTCGACATCATCGAGGCCGGCTTCCCCATCACCTCCCAGGGGGACTTCGACGCCGTCAAGGCGATCGCGGAGGACGTGGGCACCGTTCCCGACGCGCCCGTCATCGCGGCGCTCGCCCGCTGTGCGCGTGGCGACATCGACCGTGCGGCCGCCGCGCTGAAAGGTGCGGCGCGCTCCCGGATCCACGTGTTCCTGTCGACGTCGGAGATCCACCGGCGCGCGATGCTGCGGGCATCGGAGGAGGAGATCCTGGCGTCGACCGCCGCCTCGGTCCGCCACGCCCGCAGCTACACCGACAACGTCGAGTTCAGCCCGCAGGACGCCACCCGCACCGACCACGACTTCCTGGTGAAGGTCGTCGACGTGGCGGTCGAGAACGGGGCGACGACGGTCAACATCCCGGACACGGTCGGCTACGCGCTGCCCCACGACTTCGGCGCGCTGATCGCCGAGATCGTCGGCCGGGTCGGCGACGACGTCATGGTCAGCGTGCACTGCCACAACGACCTGGGTCTGGCGGTCGCGAACTCGCTGGAGGCGGTCCGTAACGGTGCCCGCCAGATCGAGGTGGCGGTCAACGGCATCGGTGAGCGCGCGGGCAACTGCTCCATGGAGGAGGTCGTCATGGCGCTGGCGACGAGGTCGGATCTGCTGGAGCGCTCGACGCAGATCGCGACGCGCGAGATCGCACGCACCTCACGTATGGTCACGGCTCTCACCGGCTATCCGGTCCAGTTCAACAAGGCCGTCGTTGGTCGCAACGCGTTCGCCCACGAATCCGGCATCCACCAGCACGGCGTGCTCCAGGACCGCCTGACCTACGAGATCATGCGTGCCGAGGACATCGGGTTGACGGGCGCCCAGATCGTCCTGGGCAAGCACTCGGGCCGCCACGCCTTCGCCACTCAGCTGGCCGAGCTGGGCTACGAGCTCGCGGACGACGAACTGGCGCGAGCGTTCTCACGCTTTAAGGAGCTGGCCGACCGCAAGGTCGAGCTGACCGACATCGACCTCGAGGCGATCGTCGCCGACGAGGTCTCGGCCAGCGCCGACGACGTGTTCGAACTGCAGTCCCTGCAGGTCTCCGGTGGCACCGCGACGGCACCAACCGCCACGGTCCGCGTCCGCAGGACGGCCGACGACGTCACGATCGACGAGTCGGCGATGGGAGACGGCATGGTCGACGCTGCCTGCGGCGCGATCCGCCGCGCAGTGGGGATCGAGGCGAGGTTGGTCACCTTCAACGTCGCCGCTGTCACCGGGGGCATCGACGCCCTCGGCGACGTGACCGTGCAGGTCGAGGTCGACGGCAGGCGCATCAGCGGCCGCGGCGTGTCAACCGACATCGTCGAGGCCAGTGCACGCGCCTTCCTGTCGGCCATCAACAAGTCGGTACGCCTGCGCCACCGCGCGCGGGCGATGACCGACACCCCCTGACCGCACACGCGGAGCACCGCCCACCACCGCGGTGAGCCGACGGGGCCGGATGGTCCAGGCGCCGCGCAGGGTCATCGCCTGCGCGACGCCGGGACCGGCACCGGCCGCCACCCTAGGAGCAGGAGCGACATGACCACCATCGACCCCGACGTCGCGGCCCAGCCCACGGCGACGGACACCGGCGACAGCACCGCGACCACACCCCTGGAGCCCGTCGTGCGCATCGACGGCGAGCTCGCGGGCAGACTGCTGGCCAGCGCACGCTGGCAGCAGTGACAGAGGCAGGGATGCCCGAGACTCCCAGGACCCTGATCGACAAGATCTTCGACAGCCACGTCGTCGTCCAGGACGACGGCCCAGCACTGCTCTATGTCGATCTCCACCTCGTCCACGAGGTCACAAGCCCACAGGCGTTCGAGGGGCTGCGGCTCTCGGGTCGGCGGGTGCGCCGCCCGGAGCTGACGCTGGCCACGATGGACCACAACGTGCCGACGACCGACCGATCGCTGCCGGTGGCCGACGAGCTGTCCGCCGCCCAGATCGAGGCGCTGCGCAGCAACTGCGAGGAGTTCGGCATCCGCCTGTTCGACCTGCACTCGCGGCAGCAGGGCATCGTCCACATGATCGGCCCCGAGCTCGGGCTCACCCAGCCGGGCATGACGATCGTCTGCGGCGACAGTCACACGGCGACGCACGGCGCGTTCGGTGCGCTGGCGTTCGGCATCGGCACGAGCGAGGTCGAGCACGTGCTGGCCACCCAGACGCTGCCCCAGGGGCGGCCGAGGCAGATGGTAGTCGAGGTCGACGGCGACCTGCCGTTCGGCGTGACCGCCAAGGACGTCATCCTGTCCATCATCGCCGCGATCGGCGTCGATGGTGGCAACGGCCACGTCATCGAGTACCGCGGCAGCACGGTCGCGGGCCTGTCCATGGAAGGCCGCATGACGATCTGCAACATGTCGATCGAGGGCGGTGCCCGGGCCGGCCTGATCGCGCCCGACGAGACCACCTTCGCCTACCTCAAGAACCGCCCGCACGCGCCGCAGGGCGACCAGTGGGACGAGGCCCTGGCGTACTGGCGATCGCTGCCGACCGAGGACGGCGCGATGTTCGACCGCGTGGAACGCCTGTCCGCTGCCGACGTCGAGCCAACGGTGACGTGGGGCACCACCCCCGCGATGAGCGTCCCGGTAGGCGGGCACGTCCCGCACCCGGAGGACACACCGGACCCGGCGCACGCCCAGCGGGCGCTCGAGTACATGGGTCTCCAGGGCGGCGACGCCATCACCGACATCACGCTCGACCGCGTGTTCCTCGGCTCGTGCACGAACGCCAGGATCGAGGATCTGCGCGCGGCCGCGACCGTCGTCGCCGGCAGACGCGTCGCAGACGGCATCCACGCGATGGTGGTGCCCGGCTCGTACCCCGTGAAGCTGCAGGCCGAGTCCGAGGGCCTTGCCGACGTCTTCGTCGACGCCGGCTTCGAGTGGCGCGAGCCCGGCTGTTCGATGTGCCTGGGCATGAACCCCGACATCCTGGCACCCGGTGAACGCTGCGCGTCGACGTCGAACCGCAACTTCGAGGGCCGGCAGGGTAGAGGCGGACGCACCCACCTGGTGTCGCCCGTGATGGCCGCGGCGGCCGCGGTCCACGGGCACTTCGTCGACGTCCGCGACCTGACCGACTGACGACGAAAGCGACGAGCACGTGGAGCCACTCACCGCAGTCTCCGGCCGTATGGCCCCGCTGGACCGTGCGCACGTCGACACGGACCAGATCATGCCGAAGCAGCACCTCAAGCGCATCGAGCGGACAGGCTTCGGCGACCTCGTGTTCAGCGACTGGCGCGCCGACCCGGACTTCGTGCTGAACCGGCAGCGGCACGCCGGTGCGACGATTCTGGTCGCCGGCCCGAACTTCGGTTCGGGGTCGTCCCGTGAGCATGCAGCATGGGGTCTGCAGCAGTACGGCTTCGATGCGATCATCGCGCCGTCGTTCGCGGACATCTTCCGCAGCAACTGCGCGAAGATCGGCTTGCTGACCGTCGTCCTGTCCGCCGAACGCTGCGGGGAACTGATCGCCCTGGCGACCGACCAGCCGCATGTCGACATCCACATCGATGTGTACGAGCAGAGCGTCCGGACACCGTCCTGGATGGAGCACTTCGAGATGGACCGGCACACGAAGCGTGTGCTGACCAAGGGCCTGGACTCCATCGACCTCATCCTCACCCAGGAGGGCGACATCGCCGGCTTCGAGGCATCCCGACCGTCGTTCCTGCCGGTGGCCGCGAGCGCCTGAAGATCGCGGGACGCCGGAGCCTGGGTCAGTCGGCCTGCGCGCAGGCGATGCCGTCACCATCGCGTCGAGCCCGAGCTGGTCGTCGGTGCTCGCGGCGACGCCGCCCGGGAACAGGTCGCGCACGTCCCGGCAGGTCCACGAGGCTTTGTTCTCGGAGCCGGCATCGCCACCGGCAGGCACTCGCCGTCCTCGCCGTGGCCGACACGCATCCGGCGTCTGGAGCTGTCGTCAGCACCTGCCCGGGGCGCACGCGACCCGGCGGCGGTCCAGCCGCACGGCCGCAGCCAGGCGCGTGATGCCGGCACCGACCGGCTCCTGCGCGGCCATCGCCAGCGCGGTCCGCAGCTGGTTCGCCGCATGCCGGGGGGACGCCGCATCGTCCCCGCTGCCGGCTTCGTCCGCGGCCTCTCCGAATGGCGGGGGCGCCGGCCCGATCGCTACAGTGCGCGGCCATGCATGCCCTGCGACCCGAACAGGTGCGACGGATCGCCCTCGCCGCCCAGGGGTTCGACCGGCCGCGGCCGTCGGGCCGCATCGACATCCGCCACCTGCGTGGCGTGATGCGCCGGCTCGACCTGCTGCAGATCGATGCGGTGCAGACGGTCGAGCGCAGCCAGTACCTGCCGATCTTCTCCCGGCTCGGGCCCTACCCGCACAGCCTGCTCGACGACGCGGCCTACCGCCGTCGCGAGCTGTTCGAGGCGTGGGCGCACGAGGCGAGCCTGGTCGCGATCGAGCGGTGGCCGGCGCTGGCGCACCGTCGTGACAACTGGTCGAGTGGACGCGCTGCGCGCCTGGAGGCGGAACGTCCCGGCTACATCGCGCAGGTCCGTGCCGAGGTCGCGGCGCGCGGACCCCTGACTGTCGGCGACCTGTCCGACCCGGGTGAGCGCACCGGGCCGTGGTGGGGATGGTCGCCGGGCAAGGCAGCTCTGGAGGCCCTGTTCGCGTGGGGCGAGGTGGCGATCGCTGGGCGCCGCGGCCAGACGCGCTCGTACGACCTGACCGAACGGGTCATCCCGGCAGCTGTGCGCGCACGCTTGATCCTGGACCGGGCCGCGGCGTACCGCGAGCTGCTGCTCGTCGCCGCCGACGCCTTGGGGGTGGCGACGGCCGATGACCTCGCCGACTACTACCGGCTTGGGGTCACGGCCACGCGGCCGGCCCTCGATGACCTGGTCCGCAGGGGTGTGCTCGAACCGGTCGAGGTCACCGGGTGGGACCGCGTGGCCTACCGCGCGCCGAGCGCACGACTGACGCGGGACGTGCAGGCGGCGGCGCTTCTGACGCCGTTCGATCCACTGGTCTGGTACCGCGACCGCGCAGAGCGTGTCTTTGACTTCCACTACCGCCTGGAGTTCTACGTCCCGGCGGAGCAGCGGCGGTACGGGTACTTCGTGATGCCGTTCGTGCTCGGCGACACGGTCGTCGCCCGCGCCGACGTGAAGGCGGACCGCCGCGCCGGGGTGGTGCGCGTCCCAGCGGCCTTCGCCGAGCCGGCGGTCGACCCCGCCCACGTCGCCGGCCCGCTGCTCGACGAGCTGCGGACGCTGACCGCCTGGTTGGGCCTCGACGGAGTGGTCGTGGACGGAGAGGGCGCGCTTGACCATGCCCTACGCCGGGCTGCCGGCACCGAGGCGATCGCGGTCAGTGGGTCGTGACGACCGCACCGGATCCGGCCTCGGCAGTGGTCGCCCCGGAACGACGCCGCCCTCGCCGCGCAGCTGCACGGTGGGGTCGTGCAGCAGCTCACGGCGCTGTCGCTGGCGGTGGTCAGCGCCCTGCTGCATCACGCCGACGGTGACGCCGCTGCGGTCGAGGCCGCGCTACGTTCGGTGCGAGCGGTCGCGGACGCGACCGTGCGCGACTGCCGGAGCTGATCGACGGGTTGCACGGAGATGCTTGATTTCAGGACCCGCCGCCGCCACGCTGGTCGTCGCGCCCGTTCCCGATGACCCCTGGGGAGTACCGGTTGGCAGCTGAGCCCGCACCCAGGTCTCCGGAGGTGCGTGAGGTCCCCGCCTATGCCTGGGACTGGCTGCAGCGGTCGCGTCCAGTCGTTGAACAGCTCGCCGACGTCCTGACGGGCCAGCGTCCCCGAGCCGGTTTCGTCGACGCGGTCCGGCGCAGCTACGCCAAGGACCCACTCGTCCGTGACGCGGTGCACTCGGTCGTGTCCGACGTGGCGTTCCGTGGAAGGGTGCCGCCGCGGCGGCCACCGGGCGCGTCGTGGGACCGTGGACTGGTGTGGTGGGCCGCCACGCTGGCGGGCTGCGCGCCCGACGACTACGCCGAGCGCGCCGCCCGGGTCGACCAACCGACCCTGTTCGGTGAGCCGGTCCAGGCGCCGGCCTCGGAGCGGGCGGCGCTGATCGCCGCGCTGCGGGACCTGTTGGCACTTCGGATCGGTGACCAGGTCCCGGCGGCCGCCGTGCGTCAACTCATTGCGCACCTGGAGCGCGATTCAGAGGCAGACGACCAGGTCCGCTAGCGTGGAGGGTTCTGCGCTGACGAAAGGCCCGCGCGCTGTTCGATCTCGTCTTCTCGCCGCACCCCGCGCTGCCCGCTGCCGGCCGCCTGCTGTTCCACCGACCGCGCGGTGGCGGCGCGCCCGTCGCCGATGCCGGCGCACTCGGGATCACGGTTGTCGCAGGCCGCGCGTCACTGGTCGTGCCGGTCGACGGGGTCGCTCGACGTCAGGACCACCCCGTCGCGGCCGCGGCGCTGTCGGACGCGCTTCCCCGCTTGCTGTCGGCTGACAGGTCAGCCTCGCCGTCGGTCGACGTCTACGTCCGTGCTGCCCGCCTGGCGGTCGGACTGGTCGCCGAGCACCAGGTCGCGCCCGTCCTGCGCGCGTTCGGCGACCACGTTGTGGCCACGTGGCAGGCGTTGCTGCCGGTCGGTGGCATGGCGATCGATGCCGTCGGTGCCCTGTCCGATGCGCTGCCGGCAGCCGGCCACGCACTGCCGTGCGGGTCTGACGACGAGGTCTGGCACCCGTTCGCCCTGCTGCGGTGCTTCGTCGACGCGGTCGTCGACGCGTTGGTGCGTTCATCGTCGGACGACCCGCGCGGCGCCCGTCCACGTGACCGCCTGCTGCCGTGGACGGCGCGGTGGCAGGAGGCCGGGACCGATGCCGGCGACCCGGTGGTGCCGCTGCGCGCGGAGCGCGGTGAGCTGCTCGCAGGTGTGCGTGAGTGGCTGCGACCCTACGAACAGCCCCGAACCGAGCACACCCCGGAGCTGACGCTTGCGCCGCCCGACCGCGCCGACGGGCCGTGGACGATCGAGTTCGGGCTGCGCGACCGACACGGTGCGCTGCTGACGGCGGCGGACCTGTGGCGCGACGACCAGGGCCTGTCCGACGGGATCGAGGCGCTGCTCGAGGCGCTGGCGCGGGCCGCGCGCGTGTGCGGCCCGATCGAGGACGCACTCGACCAGCGGCAGCCCGTCAGCGCCCGGCTCGACAGCACCGAGGCGTGGCGGTTCATCGACGAGACGGCGCCGCTGCTCGGCGACGCCGGGTACCGGGTCGTGCTTCCCGACGCGGTCAAGCAGCTGCGTCCCCGGCTGCAGCTCGGCGACACCGACGACGAGGGGTCGCTCGACGGGACCGTCGAGGTCCACTGGATGGGCTCCATCGGCGATGACGTCGTCGACGCCACAACGGTCGACGACCTGCTCGAAGCCGACGAGCCTCTCGTCTGGTGGCGGGACCGGTGGGTCCACGTCGAGCCGGAGGTCCGGGCCGCCTGGGAGACACGCGCCGAGCTCGGGACCCGGGTGCCGCTGATCGAGGCGGTCGGCCTTGCAGTGGCCGGTGTCGGCGCCGTTCCGGGCGCGGCGCGGGGGTCTGACGTGACCCGTGTGACCGCGCTCGGGCCGCTGGCCACGATGGTGGACCGGCTGCGCGGCGGCGGACCAGCCGGCCGTGGAACCCCCGTCGCACCCGGGTTCACTGGACGCCTGCGCGGCTACCAGCTCGACGCCGTCGGTTGGCTCGAGATGATGCGCGGCCTCGGACTCGGCGCGGTGCTCGCCGACGACATGGGGCTGGGCAAGACCGTCATGCTCATCGCCCACGTGCTGGCACAGACCCACGGACCACACCTCGTGGTGTGCCCGACGTCGGTGGTCACCAACTGGGAACGTGAGCTCGCCCGGTTCGCACCCGACCTGCCGGTGCACCGCCACCACGGTCCCGACCGGGCCGGCAGCCTCAATGATGTCGAGGGTGTCGTCGTTACGTCGTACGGCACCCTGCGCCGTGACATCGACGTCCTGTCGGCCGTCAACTGGGAGATCACCGCACTCGACGAGGCGCAGCAGGTCAAGAACCCGGACACGCTCGGCGCCCGGGCGATCCGTCGGTTGCGGTCCGCCCACTGCGTCGCGTTGACCGGCACGCCCGTGGAGAACCGACTGCGCGAACTGTGGTCTGTGATCGACCTGACCAACCCCGGGCTGCTGGGATCCCGTCCGTCCTTCGAGCGCCGGTTCGCCCATCCGATCGAACGAAGGGGCGACCACACCACCCGCGCGCAGCTGCGCCGCCTGATCGCCCCGTTCGTGCTGCGCCGGACCAAGTCCGACCCGTCGGTCGCGCCCGACCTGCCACCGCGCATCGAGCGCACCGTGCCGTGCACGATGAGCGACGGCCAACGACGCCGGTACGCCGACGCCGTCGACGCGTTTCGACGACAGGCACCGGGGGCGGTCGGTGGCATGCAGTACCGGGGCGCCGTGCTCGCCCTGCTGACCCGGCTGAAGCAGATCTGTGACCACCCGGCACTCGGCGCGACAGCGTCGAGCCCCACCGTGGGTCGCTCCGGCAAGCTCGCCGTCGCACATCAGCTGATCGCCGAAGCCACGCAGGCCGGGGAACGGGTGCTCGTCTTCACCCAGTTCGTCGGCATGGCGCGCATCCTGGTAGACGAGCTGTCGCACGCGCTCGGCGCCCCGGTGCCGATGTTGCACGGCGGCATGTCGGCGACCGCGCGTCAGCGGGTCGTGGACCGCTTCCAGGGCGAGACCAACGACCCACCCCCGCCCGTGCTCGTTGCCAGCCTCCGCGCCGGCGGAACCGGGATGAATTTGACCGCCGCGACCCAGGTGATCCACTACGACCGCTGGTGGAACCCGGCGGTGGAGGACCAGGCGTCCGACCGCGCCCACAGGATCGGGCAGACCGAGCGGGTGCTGATTCACCGCCTTATGGCCGTGGGCACGTTGGAGGAGCGGATCGACGCCATGCTGACCGCCAAGCGCGAGATGGCGTCGGCCGTCGTCGGCGCGGGGGAGACGTGGATCACCGAGCTCGAGCCCGACGCGCTGCTCGAGCTGGTCGAGCTCAGCGACAGCTCGCGGGGCGGGGACGCGCCGGCGCTGGCGGCGGTGGACGCGGCCCGGACCACGTCAGGCGGTCGGTCGTGAACCGGGCGCGCTGGCTCGAGGCGCTCGGCATTCGCGCCGCTGCCGTGACCGACGAGCGGACCCTGCGTGAGGCGGAACGGCTGCGGACCGCCGGGCGGGTCATGTCGGTCCGCACCTCCGCGGGCCTGATCGAGGCGCGGGTGCAGGGGTCGCACGCTCGACCGCACCTCGTCGAGCTCGCGGTCGACACGTGGACCGACGAGCAGTGGCACGCCGTCGGTGACCTGCTCGCGCGACAGGCCCGCCACTACGCGCGCCTGCTCGCCGGCCAGCTGCCAGACCAGTTCGACGTCGCGCTGGCCGAGCTCGGCCTGTCCCTGGTGCCCCCGGCCGGACAGTGGCGTCTGCGGTGCACCTGCGACCAGGCGTCACCGTGCGTGCACCAGGTCGCCGTGTGGCTCAGCGTCCGCGACCACCTCGACCGCGAACCGTATCTGATCACCCGGCTACGTGGTCGCAGCCGCGAGCAGCTGCTCGCCGAGATCCGCGATCAGCGGGAGGCCGGCGAGCGTTCGGGTGTCGACGCGACCACCCTCGATACACGCCGCTGGTCCCAGGCCGCCATGGATCCCGCCGAGGTACCGCTACCCGCCGTGCGCCGCCCGGCGACCACGGCTGGACCCCTGCGGATGCTCGGCGACCCACCGGGCTGGGCGGGAGTGGCTGACGCGCTCACGATGTTCGGGCCCGCGATCGAGGCGGCGGGTGAGCGCGCGCGCCTCCTGCTCAGCGAGGACGGCCACGTCGAAGACGGCTGAGCCGGTCCAGGCGCGGGAGCCCTCAGGGGACAGGTCGGGGGTCGCCGAGGACGTGATCGTGCCGGGGCGCCGGCGCGCCTGCCGAGGCCGTAGGCGCTAGGCGACGTCCTGCAGCCCGGGAGGCAGGGTGCCGGTCGCGCGCCGCCATCCCGCGGCCGCACCACGGCTGGCTACCATGCGCGCGACGCCGATCACCAGTCCGGTCGCGGCGGTCCATGCGATGGCCTCGCCCCATGAGGTGGCGGGATCGGCCGGGTTGTTCGGTGGTTCCGACTTCGCGACGCTGCGCCACACGGCAATCAGCAGGTTGCGCACCGCCATGCTCGCCAGCACCGCGGCGCCCGTCGCCGCGATCTTCCAGACGGTCTTCTCCATCGCCTGTCCCATCTCTGCGCGCATCTCGTCGTTGAAGACGTCCAGGTCGCGTCCCAAGCGCTCGCGTGCGGCGCGCACGGCCTCGTGCTGGGGAAGCAGCCCCTTGGTCTCGTTCACCGTCCTCGCAGGTGTGTCTTGACCCACGCCATGTCCTCCTGCACGTTCGTCTTCGCCTGCTCAACGGACACGGGCGTGCCCAGCTTGTTCCTGCCGATCAGCATCAGCACGGCGGCGATGAGGATCAGGACCCCAGCCACGATGAGCGCCGCAGCCCATCCTGGCATGACCAGTGCGAGTGCGAATCCCGCCGCGATCAGCAGGCCCTGCACGGCCAGCCACAGCAGCACGGCCGCGCCAATCATCAAGCCCATGCCGAGGCCGTTGGCCATGACGCCCTGCGTCAGCTCGGCCTTGGCCAGGTCGATCTCGGCGCGGACCAGCTCCGACGTGTCCTGCGCGACCGCCTTGAGCGCTGTGGCGGCGCCGATGGTCGGCCTGGCTCCGAACGTGTAGCGCGATCCCGGTGGCGGCCGTCCGTCCGTGTCAATCTCCGTCATCTGCCCACCCGCTGTCGTGTGACGTTGTCTCGTCGCGTCCGATGGTACCCGGTGTGGTGCATTCCCAGCGTGCACCTCCACACCCGTTGGTACGCGAGATCGTGCTCATCCGCGGAGCCCATCACACGCCGGGAGGGTACGAAGTGGTACGACCGGGTATCCGTTCCGAGCAGCCACGGCAAGGAGTCGGGTTGCACGATCAGACGGCACCACGCACCATGTGCAGCGCGCCTGGTGCCACAGGTGCGCATCGTAGCGGTCCGCGCACCGTATCCTGGCAGGCGTCCGCATGTCCCAACCCGGGTCGTTCCGGTCACCAGGACGGACCCGACCACCGGTTTGCGCGGTGCGGGCGGGCGCGAGCACGGACGTTGGACGGGTCGAACGAAGGGTGACGGCGACGGTGCCACAGATCGTAGAGGAGATGCCGCTCCACGATCACGTGCAGCTGTACCTGCGCGAGATGGCGCGGACCGCCCTGTTGACCGCGGAGGAGGAGGTCGACCTCGCGAAGCGCTACGAGGCCGGTCTCGAGGCCGACCGTCTGATCAAGAACGGCGGCGAGCAGCAGCAGCCCCGACGACGGCAGCTCCAACAGGTGCTGCGGGACGGCCAGCGCGCCAAGGAACGCCTGGTGCAGGCCAACCTCCGACTTGTCGTGTCCGTCGCCAAGCGCTACCAGGGCCAGGGACTGCCACTGCTCGACCTCATCCAGGAGGGCAACCTCGGGCTGCTCCGCGCCGTGGAGAAGTTCGACTATCGCCGCGGCTACAAGTTCTCGACGTACGCGACCTGGTGGATCCGCCAGGCGGTGGGACGCGGCGTCGCCGACAAGGGCCGCACGATCCGTCTGCCCGTGCACATGATGGAGCGGGTCCGCCGTGCGCTGTCGATGCAGCGCGACCTGGCCGAGAGCCTGGGACGTGAGCCCGCGATCGAGGAGCTCGCCGAGGAGCTCGGCGAAGACGTCGAGACCGTCGAGGAGCTGCTCACCTACGCCCGGACGCCGACGTCACTGGAGACGCCGGTCGGTGAGGACGGCGACGCCGAGCTCGGTGACTTCATCGAGGACCGCAACGCCGACGACCCGATGGAGGTCGCGGCGAAGGGCATGGCCCGCCGGGAACTGCTCGACGTCGTCGCCGGGCTGCCCGAGCGGGAACGCATCATCCTCGAGCTGAGGTTCGGCCTGCTTGACGGCGAGGCGCGCACGCTCGACGACGTCGGCCGGTACTTCGGCCTCACGCGGGAGCGCATCCGTCAACTTGAGGCGCGCGCGCTGTCCAAGCTGCGCCATCCCTCGCGTGGCCGCGCGCTCAGCGACACCGCCGCCTGACGCCCACGACAGCCGACGTCGCATGTCCGCAGGCGCCGACAGGATCGAGGCCGCGGGCGGCGTGCTGTGGCGCAGGGATACGGACGGTCTGCGGTACGCGATCATCCACCGCCCCAAGTACGATGACTGGTCGCTGCCCAAGGGCAAGCTGGATCCCGGCGAGACCCACGAGCAGGCCGCCGTCCGCGAGGTCGAGGAGGAGACCGGCTGGCAGGCCGAGGTCGGTCCGGAGCTCGGCGTGATCACCTACGAGCACGGCGGCCGTCCCAAGCGGGTGGAGTACTGGAGCATGCGTGCCATCGACGGTGACTTCGTCCCGAACAAGGAGGTCGACGACCTGCGGTGGCTGCCTCAGGACCAGGCGCGGGCGCTGTTGAGCTACGACCGCGACCGTGACGTCTTCGACCGCTTCGTGGCGGCGCTCGACTGAGGCGCGTGGCTACCCGTGGTGCGTGGGTCTACAGGTCCTGCTCCAGCAGGTCCATGAGCAGACAGTCCTGCCAGGTGCCGTCCGCGGCTCGCTCGTACTGACGCATCACGCCCACGGACTGGAAGCCGACGCGGGAGAACGTCCGGATGGCGGGATCGTTGTCGACAGCCGGGTACACCGCGACCCGGTGGTGGCTGCGGTCATAGATGAGGTGGCGCACAAGGGTGCGCACGGCGTCGGTGGCCAGGCCCTTGCCCTGCTCCTCGGGGTCAAGGAAGAGATCCATGCTGGCGTGCCGGTAGTCCCGGGCGGGCTCCTCGGCGTACTGCACCGAACCGATCACCCGTGTGTCCAGTGCGATCACGTACACGGTCAGATCGGTGCTGTCGACCAGCACGTCGCGCACCCGGGCATGGTCGTACCGCGGCCACCACCGCGTGACCTCGGGCAACGCGAGGATGTGCGTCAGCGGCTCGGCGTCGGCGGCCGTGGCCGGGCGCAGCGTCACGTGCGCTCCGTGCAACCTGGCCGCCATGCGGGGACCTCGACTTCCGCTCCGGACACCGCCTTCGACACGGCGCCTGGATCGTATCGTGCCAGATCCCGGCAGCGCGTGCTGGCGTTTCGTACGGTCCGACGGATCGGCACCCCACCGGGCTGCGTCGCCACCCGCAGATGTGGCAGGCTCTAGCTGCAGCGACGACACAGCGGCGAAACGCGCGCAAGGGAGCACGATGACCACCGCCAAGCCGGCCGCCGTGGCCGAACCCTCCTCTGACCTCCAGATCGCGGTCATCGCCGGAGATGGCGTCGGTCCGGAGGTGATCAGCGAGGCGCTGAAAGCGCTGCGCGTCGCGGCGACACGCTTCGGCTTCACCGTCGACACGACCACCTACGACCTCGGTGGACGTCGGTACCTGCGGACCGGGGAGGTTCTGCCCGACCCGGTGCTTGCCGAACTGGCCGAGCACGACGCGATCCTCCTGGGTGCGGTCGGCACGCCGGACGTTCCACCTGGTGTGCTCGAGCGGGGCCTGCTGCTGCGCCTGCGCTTCGCGTTCGACCAGTACGTCAACCTTCGACCGGTGCGGCTGCTCCCCGGGGTCACGTCCCCCGTCGCCGGTCTCACGCCCGAGCAGTGCGACCTCGTGGTCGTGCGCGAGAACACCGAGGGTGCATACGCCGGCGCCGGCGGTGCGCTGTACCTCGGCACACCCGCCGAGGTCGCGACGCAGGACTCGATCAACACCCGACGCGGCGTCGAACGGGTCGTGCGGTTCGCCTTCGAGGCCGCGCAGCATCGTGGTGGGCACGTGACCCTGTGCCACAAGACCAACGTGCTCACCTTCGCCGGTGATCTGTGGAAGCGGACCGTGGATGACGTCGCGGCCGACCATCCCGACGTCACCGTCGACTACACCCACGTCGACGCCGCGTGCCTGTACCTGGTGACCGACCCCGGTCGCTTCGACGTGATCGTCACCGACAACCTGTTCGGTGACATCATCACCGACCTCGGAGCGGCCGTGCAGGGCGGTATGGGCCTGGCGGCCAGTGGCAATCTCAACCCGACCGGTATCGCCCCGAGCATGTTCGAGCCGGTGCACGGGTCGGCTCCGGACATCGCCGGGACAGGCCAGGCCAACCCGGTCGCCGCGGTGCTGTCGGTGGCGATGTGCCTCGAGCATGTCGGTCACGACAAGGCGGCGACCTCGATCGACAACGCCGTCGCCGCGATCCTGCCACAACTCGCCGCGATGGGTGGCGACGCGATGGGCTACTCGACCAAGGAGATCGGTGACCGGATCGCCCAGGCCGTCGCGTCAGGCGCGGCCTGAGCGTGTGGGACGCGGGCGACCGCCTGCACCGGTGGAGCCTGCGAGCCGGCCAGGTTGAGTTTCGCCAGGGCCTTGGGCACAATCGCAGCCATGCGTGCGATCACGTCTCCCACTGCCGCGCTGCACGAAGGCGCGGACCACCGCCGGCCCACCGCCGGCGCCAGCGACGTGATCATCATCCGCAGGTCCCGTTAGGGCCGGCAGCTGGTGCCGGGCCGACGGGGTCCGCACCAGCGCGCTCCGCAGCCCGGCATCGGCCAGCACACCACCCGAAAGGCCATGCCGTGACCGTTACCTTCGAGCAGCAGCCCCACGCGCGTCCAGCCGTGCCCGCGCTGTACGACACGACCTTGCGCGACGGGACGCAGCAGGAGGGCATCTCGCTGACGGTCGACGACAAGCTGCGTGTCGCCAGGATCCTCGACACCCTCGGCGTCGCGTTCGTCGAGGGTGGCTGGCCCGGCGCGAACCCCAAGGACACCGAGTTCTTCAAGCGGGCCGCCTCGGGAGATCTCAAGTTGACGCGCGCCGTCCTCACGGCGTTCGGCATGACCCGTCGCCCCAACGCCGACGCCGCCGGTGACCCCACGCTGGACGCGCTGCTGACCGCCGAGACGCCGGTGATCTGCCTGGTCGGCAAGTCCGACATCCTCCACGTCGACACGGCGCTGCGCACCAGCGGCGACGAGAACCTGGCCATGGTCGCCAGCTCGATCAAGCTGCTACGCGACGAGGGCAGGCGCGTGCTGTTCGACGCCGAGCACTTCTTCGACGGCTACCGCCGGGACCCCGCGTACGCGCTGGCGGTGCTGCGCGCTGCCGCCGATGCGGGTGCGGAGTGCGTCGTCCTGTGCGACACGAACGGTGGTGCGCTGCCCGCACAGGTCCACGACGTGGTCTCGACCGTCGTGGCCGAGCTCGGCGCCGGGGTGGACGTCGGCGTCCACGTCCACAACGACGCCGACTGCGCCGTCGCCAACTCACTCGTCGGCCTGCAGGCCGGAGCCAGCCACGTGCAGGGGACCGTCAATGGCATCGGCGAGCGCTGCGGCAACGCCAACCTGATGTCGCTGATCCCGAACCTGAAGTTGAAGCTCGGTCTCGACGTGGTCGACGACGCCGACCTGTCGCGGTTGACCCGTCTGGCCCACGAGGTCGCCGAGATCATGAACCTCACACCCGATCCCCATGCGCCGTACGTGGGACACGCGGCGTTCGCGCACAAGGCGGGCCTGCACGTGTCGGCGCTGGCGCGGCGCACCGACCTGTACCAGCACGTCGAACCCGATCTGGTCGGCAACTCGCTGCGGCTGCTCGTCAGCGAGCTGGCCGGCCGGTCGACGGTCGTGCTGAAGGGGCGCGAGCTGGGACTCGACCTCGCGTCGGACCGCGTGGCGGCGGACCGCGTCCTCGAACGGGTCAAGGAGCTCGAGCACATCGGCTACACCTTCGAGGCCGCCGACGCGTCGTTCGAGCTGCTGGTGCGTGCCGAGACCGGGATGCTTTGGGAGCACTTCCGCCTCGAGAGCTACCGGACGATCGTCGAGCGGCGCGACGACGGGACCGTGGTCGCCGAGGCCACCGTGAAGGTGTGGGTCGACGATGAGCGCTTCATCGGCACTGGCGAGGGCAACGGGCCCGTCGACGCACTCGATCACGCGTTCCGTGCCGCCCTGTCGGATCGGCTGCCCTCGATCGCCCGGATGCACCTGCGCGACTACAAGGTGCGCATCCTCGACGCCGGCGCCGGCGCCGGCACCGGCGCGACCACCCGCGTGCTGATCCGCTCGACCGACGGCGAGCGGGACTGGGACACGGTGGGCGTGTCGTCGAACGTGATCGAGGCGTCATGGAAGGCGATGGAGGACGCGTACGCCACGGCGTTCCGGCTGGCCGTCGACAGCGGGACGTCTGCGTAGGCGCCCGCGCTATCGTCGCAGGCAGTCCACTGCGCCCGATGTGCCGGTCTGTGATCGTTCGGGATCCTGTGGACGGGTCCGAAGGGTCGGCGCGCACTTCATCACCAGAGAGGTCTTCTGATGTCCACACCGACACCGCGGGTCCGCTTCTGCCCGGCACCCAGCGGACGGCTGCATGTGGGCGGGGCCCGCACCGCGCTCTACAACTGGCTGCACGCCCGCCGCCACGGCGGCGCCTTCGTGTTCCGTGTCGAGGACACCGACGCCCAGCGTGCCACCGACGCTTCGCTGCGGGGGATGGTCGACGCGCTGCGGTTCCTGGGACTGACCTGGGACGAGGGCCCCGAGGTCGGCGGGCCGTACGGACCGTACCGTCAGAGCGAGCGTCAGGCGCTGTACGGCCGGGTCGCCGACCTGCTGCTGGCCTCCGGTGCCGCCTACGAGGCCTTCGAGACGCCCGAGGAGCTGGCGGCCCAGCGGGAGGCGGCGCAACGGGAGGGTCGCGCTCCGGGCTACGACGGTGGCCACCGCGACCTCAGCGAGGAGCAGCGCTCTGCGTTCCGCGCCGAGGGTCGCGCGCCGGCGCTCCGCCTGCGGACGCCGGACAGCCGTACGATCGAGGTCGTCGACCTCGTGCGCGGTGAGGTCGCGTTCGACTGGACGGATGTGTCCGACTTCGTGGTCCGGCGTGCTGACGGCACGGCGACATACCTGCTGGCCAATACCGTCGACGACCTGGCGATGGGCATCACGCTGATCGCCCGTGGCGAGGACCTGCTGTCGGCGACGCCGCGCCAGCGCCTGCTGATCGATCGCCTGCTCGCACGTGGTGACGATGGGCGGACCGTGCTCCAGACCGCGCTGAAGGCTGTCGGCATCGCAGGTGTGCCCGAGCCTGAGGTGCCCGCATACGCCCACCTGCCGCTGCTGGTGGGCGACGACCGCAAGCCGCTGTCGAAGCGCCACGGCTCGGTCGCCGTCGACGAGTTCCGCCGTCAGGGCGTGCTGCCTGAGACGCTGGTGAACTTCCTCGCGTTGTGCGGCTGGAGCTACGACGGTGTCACCGAGCGCTTCACGACCGAGGAGCTCATCGAGCGGTTCTCGTTCGACCGTGTCGGGCGCAATCCGGCCGCGTTCGACACTGACAAGCTGCGGTCGATGAACGGCGACCGCATCCGCGACCTGCCGGTCGACGACCTGGCCGGCCGCCTCGTACCGCTCCTCCAGGCCGACGGGGCCCTGTCCGGTGAACCGACCGACGAGCAGCGCGCGCTGCTCGTCGCGCTGACGCCGCTGATCCAGGAGCGCATCCAGATGCTGGCCGAGGCAGTGCCCCTGATCGGCTTCTGCTTCGCCGACGAGGTCACCTACGACGATGCGGCGGTCCGCAAGCATTTGAAGCACCGGGCGGGGGAGGTCCTCGACGCTGCCGCGCCTGCGCTCGCGGGTCTCTCGTCGTGGACGACCGACGAGATCATGGAGGCGCTGGACGGCATCGCTCAGGATCTCGGCCTGGGGCGGGGCAAGACGTTCCAGCCCGTCCGCGTCGCAGTCACGGGCACGGCGGTCAGCCCGCCGCTGCCGGAGACCCTGGCCGTCATGGACCGCGACGTGGTGGTGGATCGGATCCGTGCTGCACGGTCGCTCGTGGCCGCTCCCTCCAGCGCCTGACCTGTTGTTGGGTACACCCGCCGCTGCTATGGTCGGGACCGCCCTTCGGGGGTGGTGTAATTGGCAACACAGCTGGTTCTGGTCCAGTCGTTGAGGGTTCGAGTCCTTCCCCCCGAGCAAGTGCGACTGGGCGTCCTGCGCTAGGATCCCGGTTGACATGGCCCCGTCGTCTAGCGGCCTAGGACACTGCCCTCTCAAGGCAGCGGCGCCGGTTCAAATCCGGTCGGGGCTACGTGTTGTCGTCTTCCTGTCACTCTTCGACGCACCCGCAGCGCGTCCTGAGTGCTGGTGGCTCGGCGAACGTCGGGGTGGTGTAGCGGAGTTCGGGGTGGTGAGCGCATTTCGGCCCATGCGCGAAGTGTGACTACCACCCCGAAGTTCGTGGCCGAAGGTGGTGCAGCGACGTTCGGGGGTGGACGCGGCGTCAGGAGGCGGGCCGCAGGATCGCTCGGCGGATGCGGCGGGTAAGCAGCAGCCCGAGCTCCGAGCCTGCGAGCATGATGCCGACCACGCTGCCCGCTCCGCGGAACGGCACGGCGGCGCCGAGCAGTGTAACGGCGGCAACCAGGACCCCCAGTGGCCAGGCCCACGGGCGGCGTCGTGCCACGCCGTAGGCCACGCCGCCGTGGAGGCAGGCTGCGACGGCGAAGGCGATGGCCGCCGGCACGACAGGCGCCGAGCCGCCCGGACCGAGTGCGGACACGACCGGGATCCGCACACCAACGTGCCCGACGGCAAGCAGCGCCGACCCGACGGCGAGCGCTGCGCTGATCCACGCGACGGCGTCAACCGCCGCGCCTCGGGTGGCGTCGGTCACAGGCTGACGATCTGGAGGTCGGTGACCCGCTCACCGTCACGGCGGAAGCGGACACGCTGGCCGAGTCGCAGCTCGACGAGCCCGCTGTCGACGAACGCCTGGGTGTCGAAGCTGAGCTCGGCGCTCTCGTCGTCGACCAGGGTTCCGGCGCCCGACTCGATGTCGAAGTCCTTGATGGTTCCCTGCGGCATGTCGTGCTCCTCGGCGGTGGTCTCTCGTCAACTGCAGGAGGTGCCCGGTCCCGTGTACAGCGGACCGGCCGGCGCCGGCGCAGCTATGTGGCGCCGGGTCGGCCGAGAATGCCAGCGTAGCGATGCAGGTCTCCGGCACGGTCGACGTCATGGACGAGGCCGGATGTCGACAGCAGCACGGTGCGCACCCCTACCCGTTGACCTGCAGCGAGGTGCGCGGCCGCGGATGCAGGACCGAAGGCTGGTTCGATGACGTCGGCGGGGCGCCGAAGCAGTGCACCCGTGCCACCGTCATGGGTGCGGGCGACGACCACAGCCGGGCCGACCGCACCGGCGGCTGCGACGCGGTCGATGTCGGTCACCGTCAGCCGGGGCAGGTCGGCGACGACGACCAGCGACGCGTCGCCCGAGATCCGGTCGGTGGCGTGCGCCACCGCGGCATTGAGCTCGGCAGTCGGCTCACGGAGCCAGGTCACGCCAGCTCCCCGTGCGAGCGCTGCGCCGTGCTCGTCGCCGACGACGGCGCAGACGTCGGTGATGGCGGATGCCGCTGCGCAGACGCCGACGACGTGGGTGAACAGACGGGCCATCAACGCCGCCCGCTCGCCGTCGTCCAGGTGGCCGGCCAGGCGCTGCTTGGACCTGTGCAGGGCCTTGAGGGGCACGATTGCCGTGATGGACACCTGTGCACTGTAGATCGAGCCCGCGCAGGAGGCTCTAGACTCCTCCGCACCATGATCACCCGCCCGCTCCACGCCACAGTCGACGGCCTCCCGCGATGGTGATTGGGCTGCATCCCGTTCGCGTCCTCGTGCTGTTCGGCGGAAGGTCTCCGGAGCACGAGATCTCGTGCCTGTCCGCGCGCAACATCGTTGCGGCGCTCGACCGCGACCGGTACCGGGTGACCACGGTCGGCATCACCCGTGACGGCAGGTGGACGCTGGTCGACGACGTTCCCCAGGCCAGCGACGGCCTGCCGAGCGTGCCCGACGACGGCGACACGGTCGGGCTGGTCAACGGCGTCAAGGGGCCGCGGCTGGTCCGCTTCCGCGATGACGACGAGGTGGATGTCCTCGGCCCCGTCGACGTCTGCTTCCCGGTGCTGCACGGCCCCTACGGGGAGGACGGCACCGTACAGGGCCTGCTGGCCAGCATGCGGGTGCCGTACGTCGGCGCGTGCGTCGCGGCAAGCGCCATCGGTATCGACAAGCGCCAGATGAAGAACGTGTTCACCGCCCGCGGCCTGCCACAGGTGCCCTACGTCGTCGTCCGGCGATGGCGGGTCGAGCAGGACCGGTCGGGCGTGCTCGACGAGATCGAGGACCAGCTGCCCTATCCGATGTTCACCAAGCCGGCCCGGCAGGGATCGTCGATCGGGATCCGCAAGGTCCGCCACCGCCACGACCTCGCGGCCGGCATCGACGAGGCGCTCGACTACGACCGCTGCGTGCTGGTTGAGCAGGGGCTCGAGGACCTGCGTGAGCTGGAGTGCGGTGTGCTCGGCAACGCCGAGATCGAGGTCACGTTCCCGGGCGAGGTGCTGACGGGCAACGAGTTCTATGACTTCGAAGGCAAGTACCTCGATGACGACCTGCAGCTGAGGTGTCCGGCCGATGTCCCCGACGACGTGCGTGACAGGTGCATGGAGCTCGCCCGCAGCGCCTACCTCGCGATCGGTGCGCGGGGCATGGCGCGGGTGGACCTGTTCTATGCGGGCGGCGAGGTGCTGCTCAACGAGATCAACACCATCCCCGGCTTCACCGCGGCGTCGATGTTCCCGTACGTGTGGGAACGGCAGGGGCTCGGCACCCCGCAGCTGGTCGAGCGGCTCCTCGAGCTCGCGTTCGAGGCGGCCGACTCCGAGGCCCGCTTCTCACCCTGACGGGAAGCACCTCGGCATCCGGGTGCTCAGAGGCTGACCACCGGGCAGGTCAGCGTGCGGTCGATACCGTCGATCGCCTGGATCCGTGCGACGACCAACCGGCCCAGCTCGTTGATGTCGCTCGCGCATGCACGCACGATCACGTCGTAGGGCCCGGTGACGTCGTCACTCGACTCGACGCCGGGCAGGGCGCGGATCGCCTTGGCCACGTCCGCCGACCGGCCCACCTGCGTGAGGACGAGGATGTAGGCCGTGATCATGTCCCGGACCCGTCACCACCGCTGTGTCCCGCGACTGATGTGACGCGCGTCACATCCACGGAACACGATCTGCCACTGCCGCTCATGTCACCCTCTCGCGCGCCATGGCCACGGCCGCGGGCACGGGGACCGCGACCACGTCGATCCTCACACGTTCGGTGGCCGAGCACCAGCGCGACGTCGCGCCATGCGCGGGTTCTACGTCAGGGTGAGTCGGGGCGGTCGCGACGTCGGCGGCGCAGGCCGGCGGTACGGAGCCGGCGCACAAGGTCACGGCTGTCGATCGGAGTGGCGCCGAGCGCGACGGCGTCGTCCCACAGGTGCTCGGGTAGGTCGTAGTGGTCGCCCTGGAACCAGTCGCGGCGCAGGCCGAGCCGGGCCGCGAAGTCGTGGAGCTCGTCGTACGCGGTGTCGCTGGCCAGGTGCGACCAGCGTTGACCGCGCCACCGCCACACCGGCGGGTCGATGAGGATCACGCCGGTGCGGCGACGATCAAACCGTGCGCTGCGGTGGCCGCTGCACCTTGCCGGCCTTCATGCAGGACGTGCACACGTCCCTACGGCGGGTCCGCGTGCCGTCCCAGACGCGGATGCGCTGGATGTTCGGGTTCCAGCGTCGCTTGCTCCGGCGGTGGGAGAAGCTCACCTGGTAGCTGAAGTGTGGGCCTTTTCCGCAGATCTCGCAGACGGCAGCCATCGGGTGGTCCTTCGCGTTCGGTACGTCGTGATCGTCGCCGGCCGGGTCGGGTGCGGGGCGCGGGGCCCGCGGGCGTGTGCCGCCGTTTCGTCCGCGGGCGGTCGGCGTTGAGCGCAGCCGCAGGGCGTGCGCGGCAGGCACAGCGAGGACCGCGGAGCAATGATGGGTCGCCGACGCGCGAACCGGCAGTCGGAATAGTACCGGCGCCCGGTGGCTTCGCAAGGCGTGGAGTCCGGGCTGCGTACACTCGGGAGGCCATCGCACCGACCGACGACGTCGAAGGACCATGGACACGCAGGACCAACTCGACGACCACGTGACGTGGCAACGCGGTGACGCGGCGACCTGGCTCGATGCGGCGGTCACGGAGGTTCCGGGCGTGAGCGCACGGATCGCCGGCGTGCTGCGGTCAGCGTTCGGCATCACCACGGTCCGGGAGCTCGTCACCCACTACCCGGTGCAGGGCAAGTACCGGGATCTCGGCGCCGTCGAGGAGCCCACTCTGGAGCTGCTCGACGAGCAGATCACGATCATCGGCGTGATCGATCGCTGGCGGATCATCCGGCCGCGTCGCCGAAAGCTGACGATCGCGCGTGCGCGCGTGCGGACCGACGGTGGGGCACTCGTGGACGCGCCGTTCTTCAATCAGGAATGGCGCGCACGCCGTCACCCCGAGGGCAGCAGGGTCGCGCTCGCGGGCACGCTCGAGCGGTTCCGGGGCGACCTGCAGCTCAAGAATCCCACGGTCGTGGAGCTGGACGACGCCGGTGGCGTGGCGTCCGAGGCGCGCATCGTGCCGACCTACCCGGCGACCGAGAAGCTCTCGAGCGCGCGGCTGCGGGGGCTCATCGAGTCCGCGCTCGACGAGCTGGCCCCGGTGGAGGACTTCGTGCCGATCGTGCTACGCGCGGCGCATGGCCTGGTCGAGCTCGATGACGCGCTGCGCACCATCCACCGGCCGGAGTCGTTGGCAGCTGTCCGTCCGGCCCGAGACCGGCTGGTCTACGACGAGCTGCTCACCCTGCAGGTGGGTCTGCAGCGGCGCCGCCACCGCTTGGAGGCCGATGAGATCGGGCTGGGGCAACCACCGGTCACCGGCGCGCTGGTGTCGCAGCTCGCCGTCGGGCTGCCGTTCATGCCGACCAAGGCACAGCTGAACGCCTTCGCGGAGATTGACGACGACATGGCCGGGCCCCGCCCGATGCACCGGCTGCTGCAGGGCGACGTCGGTGCGGGCAAGACCCTCGTGGCGGCGCGGGCCATGCTGACGGCCGTGGACAACGGGCGCCAGGCGGCGCTCATGGCACCCACCGAGGTGCTCGCCGAGCAGCACGTCCGCACCTTCGAGCAGCTGCTGGCACCGCTCGGGCTGAACATGCTTGACGGTCCGCGGCTCGCGCTGCTGACCGGTAGCACGACCAACGCCCAGCTGCGGCAGATCCTGGCACAGCTCGCCGCCGGCGACATCCAGATGGTGGTCGGCACCCATGCGCTCCTCGAGCCCAGGGTCATGTTCCACGACCTCGGCCTGGTGGTCGTCGACGAGCAGCACCGCTTCGGCGTGCGTCACCGGGCCAGGCTCAAGGACAAGCGCGAAGACGGTCGGTCGCCCGACGTGCTCGTCATGACCGCGACGCCGATCCCGCGGTCGCTCGCACTGACCATCTACGGTGACCTGGACGTCACGATCCTCGACGAGCTCCCTCCG
The DNA here is from genome assembly GCA_035461305.1 of Euzebyales bacterium. NCBI lineage: Bacteria > Bacillati > Actinomycetota > Nitriliruptoria > Euzebyales > Euzebyales bacterium. Next base: position 111,343 of record DATHVN010000109.1, read on the forward strand.
GGACGTCAGCCGATCACGACGACGGCGCTGCACAGCGACTCGCCGCGGCGGGGACGCCTCTACGACTTCGTCCGCCAGCGGGTCGCGGCAGGGGAGCGTGCGTACGTGGTCTGCCCGCTGGTCAGCGACTCCGAGGCGCTCGAGGACGTCGCGTCGGCAGAGACGATCCGTCGGCGGCTGGCCGACGAGGTGCTCCGCGACCTCGACGTCGGCCTCGTCCATGGCCAGCTGGCTTCGTCCGAGAAGGACGAGGCCATGGCCGCGTTCCGCAGCGGCGCCACGCAGGTGCTGGTCTCGACGACGGTCATCGAGGTGGGCGTCGACGTGCCGGAGGCCACGATCATGATCATCGAGGACGCCGACCGGTTCGGTCTCAGCCAGCTCCATCAGCTGCGTGGCCGCGTCGGCCGTGGCAGTGGCCGCAGCTACTGCGTGCTGTTCTCCCGCGCCCCCGAGGACAACGAGCGCCTCGAGGCGCTGGTGAAGACGAGCGACGGGTTCGAGCTCGCCGAGATCGATCTGCGCCTGCGTGGCGAGGGCAGCCTGTTCGACACACGGCAGTCCGGCCTGCCGGACCTCAAGCTCGCCAAGCTCATCCGGGACGAGCACTGGGTGAAGCACACCCGTGACGACGCCCGTGCGCTCGTGGAGACCGAGGGCGGGCTGGACCCGTACGCCGAGCTGGAACAGGAGGTCCGCCGCCGCTACGGCGACGCACGCATCGCCGAGCTCGAGACGTCATGACCTCATGCAGCGGCAGCGGTAGGTCACGTGACCTGACCTCATGCAGCGGCAGCGGTAGGTCGCATGGCCTGACCTCCTGCGCTGGAGCGGCGGGTGGGGTCCCATGACGCGCGTCGTGGCCGGCACCCTCGGCGGACGGCGTCTGGACGTCCCGAAGGGTCGCGCGGTGCGGCCGACCAGTGACCGGGTGCGGGAGGCGTTGTTCTCGACACTGGGCGACCGTGTGGTCGGAGCGAAGGTGCTCGACCTGTTCGCCGGCACGGGGGCGCTCGGCATCGAGGCGCTGTCACGCGGTGCTGCCCACGCGACGTTCGTCGAACGCGACCCCGCGGTAGCGCGCGTACTGCGGGCGAACCTCGAGGCGCTGGGGCTGATCGCCGATGTGCGGGTCGTCACCGCGGCCCGGTACGTCGACGAGGTCGCGACGGACGCCGACGCACCGGTCTTCGACGTGGTCCTGTGCGACCCGCCCTACCATGGGTCCGCCACCGACGTGGTGGTCCTGCTGGACTCCCTGGTGCGCGGTGGCCACGTGGCGCCCGACGCCCTCATGGCCATCGAACGCTCACGGCACGGTGACGCGTTCGTGCTCCCGAACGACATCCTCGCCGTCACGGATGTGCGCACGTACGGCGACACGGTGTTGTACTACGTGCGGAGCGGAGCAGCCGACGAGCAGGAAGGTGGTCCGGACGCGTGAATGCCTCATGCAGCGGCAGCGGTGGGCACACGTCGCGTGGCTCATGCAGCAGCGGTAGGCACACGTCATGAGCAATGCGGCGGTGTGCCCCGGGACGTTCGACCCGGTCACCAACGGTCACGTCGACGTGATCGAACGCGCCGCGGCGCATTTCGACCACCTACTGGTGGCGTGCCTGCGCAACGTCGGCAAGCAGCCGCTGTTCGAGCTCGACCGGCGCGTCGATCTACTCGAAGTGGCCACGTCACACCTCGATAACGTCGAGATCGCCACGTTCGAAGGGCTCCTGGTCGACTTCTGCCGCGCGCATGACGTCCGGATCGTGGTGCGTGGCCTGCGTGCGGTCAGCGACTTCGAGAGCGAGCTCGAGATGGCCCAGATGAACCACCGCCTGGCCGATGTGGAGACATTCTTCGTCGCGACCAGTCCACTGCACTCGTTCCTGTCGTCCACACTGGTGAAGGAAGTGGCACGCTTCGGCGGTGACGTGACGCCGTTCGTGCCGGCGGCGGTCAACGACAGCCTGCGGGCGAAGTACGCCAGCAAGGGGACGTCAGATGAGTGAGATCACGCTGGGCGAGCTCGAGGAACGCCTCGACGAGCTCGAGCTGGCCCTGTCAGAGGCGCGGCCGATGCCACTGTCGGCCTCTGTGCTGGTCAGCCGTGAGGCGCTGACCCAGCTGGTCGGGGAGATCCGCGAGCTGCTGCCCGACGAGCTGCGCCAGGCCCGGTGGGTGCTGCGGGAGCGCGAGAGCCTTTTGGAGGAGGCCGAGCAGACCGTGCAGCGCATCGTCGCCGACGCACGGCAGGAGTGCATGCGGCTGGCGGGGGAGACCGAGGTGATGCGCACGGCCGAGCGGGAGGCCAAGCGCGTCCACCGCGAGGCGACCGAGCAGGCGCGTACCATGAAGCTCGAGGCGGAGGACTACATCGACGGCCAGCTCGCGCGCTTCGAGCTGATCCTGACCAAGACCCTCAAGACGGTCGCAGCGGGCCGTGACAGGTTGCGCTCGGATGGCGACGACATGTCGATCGACCTGACCGGCAATGACCAGGCGCTGTTCGATCACGAGCGCGCCTGAGCCGACTCGGCCGGGACAGTGCCGCACACCTCCGTGATATGCTTGAGTGTTCGTACAATCTGACGCCCGCTGCGTCTTCCGACTGCCTGCTTCAGACCCATGCCCTCACCTGCCGACACGCTGATCGACGTCCGTTCGTTGATCGACCGGCCGGGAGCGACCAGGTCGCTCGACCGGCATGTCGCCGTGCCCGCGAACTTCGCCGATGAGTTGATCGAGGTCGGTCCGCGGGTGACGGTCGTGGCCATCATCGAGCGCGTGGTCGACGGTCTGCTGGTGCAGGGCACGGTGACGGCACCGGCACGGGTCGCGTGCGCCCGGTGCCTCGCCGAGCGCGACGAGCAGATCCACGCCGACGTCATCGAGATGTTCAGCGCCAGGGTCGGCGCGGAGGAGGACGTCGAGCCTGGGTACGACATCGTCGACGCCACCATCGACATCGACACGCTGATCCGGGACGCACTGGCCACCGTCATGCCGGTCCGGCCGCTGTGCCGCCCGGACTGCGTCGGGCTGTGCCCCGTCTGCGGCACCGATCTGAACGTCGCGCCGTGCAACGGCCACCCCGAGCAGCAGGACCCACGGTGGGCCGCCCTGTCCGAGCTGCGTCTTCCGGACGCCCGCTAGCAACGAAAGACCGTCATGGCTGTCCCAAAGCGCAAGAAGTCACGCTCCCGCACGCGGCACCGCCGGTCAAACTGGCTCGCATTGCGCAAGCCCACGATGTCCACCTGTGGACAGTGCTCGTCCCCGCTGCAGCCCCATACCGTGTGCGGCGTCTGCGGTTACTACCGTGGTCGACGCGTCCTGGAGGTGGGCGCGTAGGCCGACGCGATGTGCGTGCGCGGGGGGACCGCGACGGTCCCACGGCTGTGATGCCGACCTGTGGTGGCATCGCGCTGCAACGTGCACTGGCTGTGGAGGTTTCCGATCCGGAGCTGTGGACCCGTGCGCTGACCCACCGCAGCTTCGCCTTCGAAGCGGGTGGCACGCCGGACAACGAGCGGCTGGAGTTCCTGGGCGACGCTGTGCTCCAGCTCGTGATCACAGACGAGATCTTCCGCGGGTTGTCGGACGCTCGTGAGGGGCGGCTGGCCAAGCTGCGTGCGGCCATGGTCAACACTGCACGTCTTGCGGAGCTCGCCCGCGCGGTGGATCTCGGCGCGGCGGTCAAGCTGGGCCGCGGCGAGGAGCAGTCGGGCGGGCGCGACAAGGACTCGATCCTGGCGGACACGCTCGAGGCCGTGTTCGGCGCGATCTACCTCGACCAGGGCCTGGAGACCGTCACGACGGTCATCCGTGCCCTGTTCCGCCCCCTGATCGAGGAGCTGTCGACCCAGCACGCCGCGCTGGACTACAAGACCTCGTTACAGGAGCTCGCCGCCGCCCGTCTGTCGTCGCTGCCGGTGTACGAGGTGACCGACTCCGGGCCCGACCACGACAAGGAGTTCGTGGCCGAGGCCATCCTCGACGGGGAGCGGCTCGGACGGGGGCATGGGCGCAGCAAGAAGGCAGCCGAGCAGGAGGCCGCGCGCGAGGCGTACGCGGTCCTCGCCGAACGGGTCGGCGAGACGCACGACCGAATTGACGTCGCCGGTACTGTTGCCGGCAGCCGGTCGGATGCAACAGGAGAGCACGCGTGACCTACCTGCCCGAGGTCGAGGTGATCCGCAAGGAGCTCGAGAAGGAGGTCCAGGGAAAGCGCTTCAAGACGGTCAACGTCAAGAGCGCGTCCTCGGTTGGACGGCACCGCAACCGGCCGGAGTTCTACAGGGCGCTGGACGGGCGCAAGATCGAGTCGGTCACCCGGCGGGGCCGGCTGCTGTTGTTCGAGCTCGACGAGGACCTGACACTGGTGATCGCCCTCGGGTCGCGTGGTGCGCTGAGGCGGGAGACCGCGACCGAGGAGGCGGGGCCTGACACTCAGTTCACCGCGTCGTTCACCACCGGCGGGGCCCTGCACCTGGTCGACCCCGTCAAGGACGCCGAGCTGTTCGTGGTGCCGACCCCCGAGCTGGACGCGCTTCCGGAGCTGTCGACGGGTGGCATCGACGCACTGGCGGACACCTTCACGTGGCACGCGTTCGGTCAGGAGCTTGTGCTGCGCCAGCAGCCGCTCGCGTTGCTGCTGCGTGACGAGACGTTCATCCTCGGACTCGGCGACCTGTACGCTGACGAGATCCTGTGGTCGGCGGGGCTGGCGCCCACGCGCCCGAGCAACAGCCTGAGCAGCCAGGAGGTGCGGCGGCTGTATCGGGCGATCTTCGAGGTCCTGTACGAGGCCGTCAAGCAGGGTGGCGTCAACGTCACCGATGTCGACGCCGAAGAGGAAGAGGTCGGGTACGCCGACTTCGTCAAGGTCTACGAGCGCGTCGGCGAGCAGTGTGTGCGGTGCCGACGCCCGATCGGGCAGATCGACGTCGACGGTGTCACGGTGTTCGCCTGCTCGGGCTGTCAGACCTGACCTTGCCCGTGGCCACCCGTCCCTGCTCGGCTCGCGCCGGCTCGCCGACCACCTGAGGGCGGACACATCCGGAGCTGGTCACGGCGTCGACCGCGGCCAGCAGCGCCGGAGCGAACACGTCGGCCCGCGCGATCATTGCGTCGTGGTCGACGTCGAGCTCGATGACGGTCGTGCCCGGACCAAGCCGGGCGGCCAGGTCGCGCTGGTTGGCGACGCCGACCAGCTTGTCGCGCGTCGTGACGATGACTGCGGCGGGGACGTCGACGGTCGCCATCCACGCGCGAGCGTCGAACCGCGACAGCTCCCGTCCGGCTTCGGCGATGTCCTCGGCGCTGCCACGGTCAACCTCGCCGACCATCCAGGGCAGTAGGCCGGCGAGCTGGTCGGGAAGGTCGATCCCGATCATCCGTGTCAGCTGTAGGGGCATCCTGCCACCGATGACGGCGTGCAACGCCCGCTCCCACCAGTGGCGCGGGAACAGGCGCATGACCAGCTGCAGGACTCCCATGCCGCGCCACAGCCAGTGGTCGGTCCGGGTGACGTTGAAGGTTGCGCTCGTGGCGCACAGCACCAGGCCGGACACCAGCTCGGGGTGACGCTGCCACAGGAGCAGGGCGATCGGGCCCCCCATCGAGTAGCCGACGGCCGTGACCGGGCCGGCGTCCAGCGCGCGGATCAGTGCCGCTGCGTCATCGGCGACGTCGGTCAGCCGGAACGGTCGAGACGGGCGTGTGCCGCGGCCGTGACCGCGGTGGTCGGGTGCAAGCACCCGCGCGCGCTCCGACAGCGGGCCGTACGACGAGAACCAGTGCATGTCGGCCGGAAACATCCAGCCGTGCAGCAGCAGCACTGTGGGCGCGCCCGGCGCGGGGCCGACGGCGTCGCGGACGAACAGCTCTCCGTGGCCGGCCACGGGGATGATCCGTGCCGGTGGGAGCTGCGGTGGAGGATCGGGGCTGGCATCCGCCGGGGGCTCGGGGCGCGAGCGTCCCGCGGCCCATAGCGCCGCTGCGACGGTCGCCACGGTGGACGCGGCCCACCACAGCAGCAGTCGTTTGAGCGTTCGCATGCTGACAGCGTATGATCTGCGCATTCCGTGGCGTGTCACGAACCACGCCGCGGGCTGGCGCCGCCGGTCATGAAGCAGCGATGATCGTCGTGCGACGGTTGCGTGCGATCGCCCGCAATAGGGTATAGTGCAATCGTGAAAATGTGACGCGTCAGCGGATCGCGCTGGGATCGTGTCGCTTCCATCGTCTTGCGGCCACCCGTCGTCGACGATGTGCGGGTGCACCGAGCCGAGTAGACCTGAGAGGACGACCTGCATGAAGGCGCTCATCGGAGCCATGGATCATCGGCCCTACCAGATGCTCGCAGAGCTCACATCACTGCGGGCGAGGGTAGCCGGCCTGCGCGAGGAGCTTGCGGCCAGCGAGGCCGAGAAGCTCGCGTTGCAGGAGGAAGTTGCCCGACTGCGTGCGATCGCCGAGCGTGAGGTGGTCCTCACCAGCTGATCGCACCACACGACCACAGAGCGGCACCTGATGCCGCTCTTTTTCGTGCGCGTGCACGGCACGTCGGGGGTGTTTGGTCCGGTCGGGGCCGCTCCCTAGACTGCGACGCGTGTATCTGTCGTCCCTCACCCTGCGCGGCTTCAAGTCGTTCGCCGACAAGACGACCCTCGCCATGGAGCCCGGTGTCACGGTCATCGTCGGGCCCAACGGCTCAGGCAAGTCCAACGTCGTGGACGCGCTCACGTGGGTGCTGGGGACCCAGAGCCCCCGCTCTCTGCGCGGCGGCGCGATGTCCGACGTCATCTTCGCCGGAGCGCCCGGTCGCCCCGCGCTGGGGTGGGCATCGGTCGAGATCACAATCGACAACTCCGATGGCGCCGTACCGCTGGACCTCAGCGAGATCACCGTGGGCCGTGCGATGTTCGCCTCGGGCGAGACCGAGTACTCGATCAACGGCACGGCCTGTCGCCAGCTCGACATCGCCGAGCTGCTGAGTGACACCGGACTGGGGCGCGAGAGCCACACCATCGTCAGCCAGGGCCAGCTCGACGCGATCCTGACCGCCCGTCCGGAGGATCGCCGCGCGTTCATCGACGAGGCCGCAGGCATCACCAAGCACCGCCGCCGCAAGGACCGTGCAGTCCGAAAGCTGACCCAGATGGCCGAGCACGCGGAGCGGCTGGCCGACGTCGACCGCGAGCTCAGGCGGAGCCTGCGCCCGCTGGAACGCCAGGCCGAGGCTGCGGCGCGGCACGCCGAGCTGGCGGCCCAGCTGCGCGCGGTCCGCATCGAGCGCGTCACCGACATGCTGGTGCGGTCCACCCGCCGGTACGCCGCGGTGGCCGACCGCCACGCCGACCAGGCGAGTGCGGCGCGGCGCCTGCAGGAGCGGCTCGAGCGCCTGCGCGCCGAGCAGGAGATGGCGGAGGGCGCGCTAGCCGAGCTGCGGCACGCCGCCGAGCGTGCGGCGTCCGCCCACTTCCGGCTGGCCAACGGCCTGGAGCGGTTGCGATCGGTGCGGACCCAGATCACCGAGCGCCAGATCGGCCTGCAGACCGCACTCGACGAGCCCGTGATGCTGCGCGACCCCGCCGACCTGCGCAAGGCGGCAGGCCAGGAGCGCGAAGCGCTGGCAGCGGCCGAGCGCGAGGTGGCCCAGAACCAGGGCGTGCTCACCCATGCCGTGGCCGCACACGAGGAGGCCGATCGCGTCCGCCGGGCCCACGCGCAGGCCGCTGCCGCGGAGGCGCGGCGCCGGGCCGCTGCGCGGGAGCTCCGCCTGCGCTGGGAGGGCGAAGTCGCTGCCCTGCGATCCACGCTCGCACGAGCCGTCAGCGAGCAGGGACGCATCGGCGGCCGGCTGAGCGCGCTGCGGGAGCGCGACCAGCGACATGCCGACGACATCGCCGCGGCGCGCGCGGCGTACGAGGAGCAGCGGGCGCGGTGCGAGACGCAGATCGCAGCCGCCGAGGCCGCCGACACCGAGGTCGACGCGCTGCGGGCGGCGCTCGACGAGGTCATCGCCGAAGAGCGTGACTGCGAGCGGCGGCGCGCCGCGCTGGCTGCGCGTGTCGACGCGCTCGCCGCCGCTGCGGCAGACGTGACCGACGGGACGCGCACCCTCCTGGACGGCCGGCCCGCGGGCGTCGTGGGTCTCCTCGCCGAGCAGCTCACCGTCGCCGCGGGCGACGAACGGGCCATCGGCGTCGCCCTCGGCCCGGCGGCCGAGGCGTTGATCGTGGCGGATCCCGACGCGGCGGAAGCGGCGGCACGACAGGTGCGCGACGGAGACGACGGCCGTGTCCACCTGCTGGTCGCCGGTGCCAGCCGTCCACGGGCACGTGCCGTACCCGACGGTGCCCGAGCCGCGGTCGACCTGCTCGAGGGCCCGGCTCCGGTCGTCTCCGCGATCGCGCCCCTGCTGCGCGACACCGTCGTCGTCGACGACTACGACACCGCCTGCCGGGTGGCCCGGGAACGCCCCGACCTGACCGTGGTCACCACGGCCGGCGAGCTCGCGGGCGCCCGCGGCTACGTGGTCGGCAGCACCCCGCCCGGCTCCACCGTCGAGCGGCACGCGGCGCTCGGCGATGCGCGCTGGCAGCTTGCCACCGTCGACGACGAGGCGGCCGACATCGCCGGACGGGCCGCGTCCGCACAGTCCGCCTTCGTGGCCGCCGAGGAGGCCAGGTCGGCGGTCGTCGTTGAGCTTCGCGTCGCGACGGTGGCACGCGACGAGCGGGCGGAACAGCTGCGCAGGCTCGAGGCGGAGGCCGCGGCCTACCATCGTGAGCTCGAAGCCGTCGAGCAGGCCGCTGAGCAGGTCGACCGCGAGGTGGGGTCACGCAGCAACGAGCTCGCCGTGCTCGAGGCGGCCGCGCAGCCCGACGCCACGGAGGACGACGGTGGCGCCGACGTCGAGGCAGAGCGTCTCGTCGACGCGCTGCGGGCGGCGCAGGAGCGCGAGGTCGACGCGCGCGTCGCCTTGTCGTCGGCGGTCAGCCGTCGGGACGAGATCGCGCGGCGCATCGCCGTCGCCGAACGGGAGGCTGCAGAGCTCGAGCGCGCCTGGGCAGCCGCCGACGAGCGCCAGGAACGGCGGCGCATCGCCGTCGAGCGGTGCCGCGCGCTCGCCGAGGTCGTCGACCACGCGCTGCGGGCCGGTATGGACGCGCTCGACGCGTCCGCTGCGGAGCGGTCCACGGTTGAGGCGCGCCGCGACGAGCAGCAGGCGGCGCTCGGAGCGTTGCGCTCGCGGTCGTCCGACGCCGAGCGTGAGCTGTCCGACCACACCCGCAGCCAGCACACCGGCGAGCTTGCCGTCGCCGAGGCGCGCCACGCACTGGACGATGCTCGCACGCGCGCCCGCGACCTCGGCCTGGATCCCGACGGGCTGGTCGACGACGACCCGGCCTCGGTCGGTGACGAACGTCGTGCGGAGCTGGTCTCCACCGAGGAGGACCTTGCCCGTCAGGTCGCCCTGCTGGGGCCGGTCAACCCGCTCGCGGTCGACGAGTTCGAGGCGCTCAAGGAGCGGCAGCGCTTCCTCAGCGAGCAGCTCGACGACCTCGAACGGTCGCGCCAGGACCTCCTCGAGATGGTCACGGCCGTCGACGAGCGGATCCGTGAGATCTTCGGCCAGGCGTTCGCCGACGTCGCCGTCGAGTTCGAGCGCCTGTTCGAGCGCCTGTTCCCCGGCGGCGAGGGTCGTCTGGAGCTGACTGACCCCGACGACCTGCTCACGACCGGCGTCGATGTGCTGGCGCGTCCGGCCGGCAAGCGGGTGTCCCGGCTGTCGCTCCTGTCGGGCGGGGAACGCTCGCTCGTGGCGCTCGCGCTGGCGTTCGCGATCTTCGCGGCCCGTCCGTCGCCGTTCTACGTGCTCGACGAGGTCGAGGCGGCGCTGGACGACATCAACCTCCAGCGGGTGCTCGACGTCATCGACGAGTTCCGGTCCAGCAGCCAGCTGATCGTGGTGACCCACCAGAAGCGGACCATGGAGGTCGCCGACGTGCTGTACGGCGTCACGATGCGGACCGGCGGGGTCTCCAAGGTGCTCAGCCAGCGGTTGTCCGACGTCGCCTGACTGCGCCGCGGCACACGGCACGGCACGATCGTGTCCACGGACCGCAGCTCCGACGACAGCGAGGCCTCCGCCACATGACAGCACCAGCTCCCATCGACACCACGATCGACCGGCGGGCCTTCCTACGTGTGCTCGCGGTGCTGGGCGCCGGAGGCGCGCTGGCGGCCTGCGGTGGCAGCGGCGGGCACGCGTCGCAGGACCCGAGCTCGGCGGCGAGCGCCACGTCGGACCCGGGCGAGGAGGCCGTGTCCGCGGTAGCGCCCGACGCGGAGGTGTCGCTCGCGGTCGTCGCCGCGACGTTCGAGCAGCTCATCGATCAGCCCAACCCGTTCGTGTTCGGCCTGTTCACACTGGAGCAGGAGCCGATCGAGGGTGCGTCGGCGCAGGTCTACGCGGTGCCGTCGAACGGGGGCGAGCCGGTTGGTCCGTGGTCGGCGACGCCCGCGGACGTGGACGTCCCACCAGGTGGCCTCTACACCGTCGACGCCGCGTTTCCCAGCGCCGGGCTGCACGAGGTCGTGGTCGTCACCGACGACGGACAGGCCGGCACGGTCGCGGTCGACGTGCGTGATGCGTCGTCCAGCCAGCTGCCAGCTCCGGGGCAGCAGGCACAGGCGGTCGCGACACCCACCGAGGGGGACCCGCTGGGCTACACGACCCTGTGCACCCGCGAGCAACCCTGCGGCATGCACGAGGTCAGCCTCGACGAGGCGCTCCTGGCGGGACAGCCGATCGTGCTGCTGTTCGCCACGCCCGCGTTCTGCCAGACCGCGGTGTGTGGCCCGACGGTCGACGTCGTCGAGAAGGTGCGCCGGAACGGGTTCGACGACGTGCAGTTCATCCACTGCGAGATCTTCTCCGACGAGGGTTCCACGCTGGGCGAACCCGTCCAGGCCTGGAACCTGCCGACCGAACCGTGGCTGTTCGTCATCGACCCCGACGGGCGGATCGTGCGCCGGGCCGACGGCCCGTTGCTGGTCCTCGCCGATCAGGTACGGTCGCTGATCAACGACGGCCTTTCGGCCTGACCCCCCACACCCTCCGCGAGCAGGAACGATCATGGAAGCTGTCATCCTCGCGACGGTGCTCGGCGTACTCGTCGCCGTCGTGTTCGTCGCGCTGCTGCGCGTCCGTCGCCACCCACCACCGCTCGACGAGCAGACCGCCGAGCAGCTCGCCGACCGGGCTCCGACGATCGACGTCCCGGAGGCCGACGAGCCGCAGCCGGCCGGAGCGCCGGAGGTCACCGACGCCGCCCCGTCGGTCGCCGCCCCGCCCGCACCGGCGCTGTCACCGGCGGAGCGCTTCCGCTTGCGGCTGGGTCGCGCGCGGTCGGGCCTGGGCGGCGCGATCGTGGCCATCTTCCATGGCGGCGTCGACGACGACGTGTGGGACGAACTGGAGGACTCGCTGATCGCCGCCGACGTCGGCGTCGATGCGACGCTGGAGCTGGTCGCCGGCCTGCGCGAGCGGGTGCGGGCCGAGAACATCCGCAGCGGCCCCGAGGTGCTCGAGCTGCTCAAGGAGGTCCTGCGCCTCGAGCTGGGCGTGGCCGACCGCAGCCTCGCGTGGCGTGAGGACGGCACGACCGTCTGGCTGATCACCGGTGTCAACGGGACCGGCAAGACGACCTCGATCGGCAAGGTGGCCGCGCGTGAGCGCGCCGTCGGACGGACCGTCGTGCTGGCCGCCGCAGACACCTTCCGTGCCGCCGCCGCCGATCAGCTCGCGCTGTGGGGTGAGCGTGCGGGCGCCCGGGTGGTGCGGCAGGAGGAGGGTGCCGATCCCGCCGCTGTCGCCTTCGACGGCTGGTCCGCGGCCTCGGCTGCCGGAGCAGACCTGCTGATGGTCGACACCGCAGGGCGGCTGCAGAACAAGCGCGCACTCATGGGCGAGCTGAGCAAGGTCAAGCGGGTGCTCGACCGTGAGGCCGGGCGCGTCGACGAGGTGCTGCTGGTCCTCGACGCGACCACCGGCCAGAACGGCCTTGCCCAGGCGAAGGCGTTCGCCGAGGCCGTGGACGTCACCGGGGTGGTGCTCACCAAGCTCGACGGCACCGCCAAGGGTGGGATCGTCGTCGCGATCCAGCGCCAGCTCGGCCTGCCGGTCAAGCTGGTCGGGCTCGGCGAGGACATCGAGGACCTCGCGACCTTCGACCCGGACGCGTTCGTGGACGCCCTGTTCGCTGAGGGCAGCCAGGACGTCGAGATCGAGCAGGCTGGCGCGACCGAGGAGCGCTGACGTGCTCGACCGTCTCCGGCTCGAAGAGACGCGGGAGGCGCTGCGACTGCTCGGCGTCGAGGCGCCGACCGGCAGGACGACGGCCCTGCGTGCACTGCGCGACGCCTTCGCCCAGTTCGGCTTCGTCCGCCAGCAGCTCGAGCAGTCGCCGCCAGTCGCGCGCAGCGCGTTCCTGCGCCTGCTCCACGAGGGACCGCTGTCGGTGGAGCAGTTGCTCGGACGCGGCTGGTGGGCGCGAGGGATGCTGCCGACCCCACTGGACTGGCTGCAGCGGCGCGCGTTCGTGATGGTCGACGACGCCGGCCGTGTCGTCGCCGTCCGGGAGGCACGTGAGGGCTACCTGGCCGGTGCGCACGAGCCACCCGACGAGGCCGACGACGAGCCGTTCACCGGCGCCGCGCGGCTGAGCGTCGAGCCGGCCGGCGCGGTCGTCATCTGCGAGGACGCCGACCTGCTCCACCGCGCGGTCGCGCTCGCCGCCGGGCGTCTGCAACTGGTGGCGCCGACGGTGGCCGTGTCGACCGGGTCGCCCGCCACCGTGGTCCGCGCGCTGCGCGAGGCGAACCTGCCGCTCGTCGAGGACCTGCAGGTCGCGGCGAGCTCCAGCCAGCCTGCATTGCCGGACCGCGTCGAGCAGGCGGTGGGCCCCCAGGCGATCCGCGCGCTGCTGACGCGTGCGGTCGCCGAGGAGCGTCAGGTCCGGCTCGACTACTACGCGTCGTCGCGCGGCGGGGTTGCGACGGACCGCGTGGTCGACCCGTGGCGGTTCGTGGACGATCTGCTGACGGGCTGGTGCCACCTGCGTACGGCCGAGCGCACCTTCGCCCTCGACCGGATCGGTCGGGCGCGCATGCTGCCGGCCGCCATCACCCACCGCGACGGCGCCTGACTGCTCTGGGGAGCCGCTCCGGCGTATACGGTGGTCTGACTCCCAGAACGACGGGGACAATCGGACCCTGGGAGTGCGTCCGGCGTATGCGGTGGTTTGGCTCCGGAACCGACGGGTGCCGGAGCCCCGCTACAGTGAGACACCCACGGCTGCCGCGCGTTCGTCGCGGTCATGCCGATCCCAGACCCCACCAACCTTCGGATCTGCCCCATGTTCGACGCGCTCGGTGAACGCCTCGAAGCCATCTTCGCCAACCTCCGCCGTGGCGGGAGACTGACCGACGAGCAGGTCAATGCGACGCTGCGGGAGATCCGTCTGGCGTTGCTCGAGGCCGACGTCAACTTCAAGGTCGTCAAGGCCTTCGTGGCCCGCATCCGCGAACGTGCAGTCGGCACCGAGGTGCACGAGGCGCTCAACCCGGCGCAGCAGGTCATCAAGATCGTCCACGAGGAGCTCATCGAGATCCTCGGTGGCATGTCCGCGCCGCTGGACCTGGGCAGCCGGTCGCCTGCGGCGATCATGCTGGCCGGCCTACAGGGCTCCGGTAAGACGACAGCGGCGGGCAAGCTGGCCACGCTGCTCCGCAAGCAGGGCCGCCAGCCGCTGCTCGTCGCCTGCGACCTGCAGCGCCCGGCCGCCGTGCAGCAGTTGCGGGTGCTCGCCGAGCGCGCCGACGTGCCAGTCTACGCACCGGTGGAGTCAGGCGATCCCATTGCGGTCGCGCGTCAGTCGATGGACGAGGCGCGCCGGCTGGGCGCGTCGGTGGTCATCGTCGACACCGCGGGCCGGATGAACATCGACGACGTCCTGATGCAGCAGGCGGCCGATATCAAGGCTGCCGTGGACCCGGCCGAGACCCTGTTCGTGATCGACGCGATGATCGGCCAGGAAGCCGTCACGGTCGCCAAGGCGTTCCAGGAGGCCGTCGATTTCACAGGGGTGGTCCTGGCCAAGCTCGACGGTGACGCCCGCGGCGGCGCGGCGCTCTCGGTCGCCGAGGTGACCGGCCGGCCGATCAAGTTCGCGTCGGTGGGCGAGAGCCTCGATGACTTCGAGGCCTTCCATCCCGACCGCATGGCTGGCCGCATCCTCGGGATGGGCGACGTGCTCACGCTGATCGAGAAGGCCGAGGACGTCTACACCGAGCAGCAGGCCAGGGACATGGAGTCCAAGCTGCTCGCCGCCGAGTTCACGCTGGAGGACTTCCTCGAGCAGTTCCAGCAGCTCAAGAAGATGGGCCCGGTGCAGGGGTTGCTCGGGATGCTGCCCGGCGTCGGTCGACAGCTCAAGGACCTCGATCTCGATGAGCGGGAGCTGGTCCGGGTCGAAGCGATCATCCAGTCGATGACGCCCGAGGAGCGACAGCAGCCGCGCATCCTCAACGGCAAGCGCAAGAAGCGCATCGCCCGCGGGTCGGGCCGGTCGGCACAGGAGGTCAACCAGCTGCTCGCGTCGTTCGAGCAGATGCGCAAGATGATGAAGCAGCTCGGCGGTCCGAAGGGCATGAAGGCCCTGCGTGGCATGGGTGACCTCGACCTTGACGCCCTGGCCGCGGGCGGAGGGATGCCCGGAGGCCTCGGTGGTCTGCCGGGCGGCATGGGTGGCCTGCCGGGCGGGCTCGGCGGGTCGGCGCCGGGCGGCCCGCTGCCGCCCGGGGCCAAGCCGCGGGGCAAGTCGGTTCCCAAGCGCAAGCGCAAGAGCAAGAGCAGCAGGAACGGGAAGCGCAAACGCCGCTGACTGTGCCGCGCATCGGCCGAGGGGGCGCTACGCTAGACTGCGACGTTGTGCCACTGGCGTGTGCGCGTATGTGACGATCCTCGAGCTCCGCCACGGCAGGCACCCACATCGATGACAACCACCGTGCCGCTCATCACGCCGGCGAGCGGGTGCACCCCAACGGACGAGCACCACCGCGAAAGGACGAGGCAGTCAGATGGCTGTGAAGATGCGCCTGCGGCGCGAAGGCAAGCGGAAGCAGCCCTTCTACAGGGTGATCGTGGCGGACGCGCGTTCGCCCCGCGACGGGCGGTTCATCGAGGACATCGGGTACTACCATCCGCTGCGTGAGCCGTCGGAGATCCAGATCAGGCGCGAGCGGGCGCTCTACTGGCTGGGCGAGGGCGTGCAGCCGTCGGACGCGGTCCGCCAGCTGCTGCGGGTGACCGGCATCTGGGAGGAGTTCCGACCGGGCGACGTAGGGCGTCAGCGTCCGTCCCAGCAGGCGGCCGCGGCTGCCGCGCAGACCGCTGCGTCGGGATCCGCACCAGCGGCTGCCGAGACCCCCAACGAGACCGCCGCCGAGCAGCCCGACGAGACCGCCGCCGAGCAGCCCGACGAGACCGCTGCCGGCGCCGGTGGCGTGGGATCCTCCGCCGTCGGCGTGGCGGAGGCCGACGAGGACACCGAGGCCACCACGTCATGATGACCGAGGAGGTCCTCGCCTTCATCGCCCGCAAGCTGGTCGACCACCCGAACGACGTCACGGTCACGCCGGTCGACGGCGACCGGGTCGACGTCGTCCTCGAGTTGCGGGTGCACCCCGAGGACATGGGCAAGGTCATCGGCAAGCGCGGCCGCACGGCCAAGGCGATCCGCACCGTCGTGAAGGCGGCCGCCACGCGGGAGGGCACCAGCGCGACGGTCGAGATCGTCGACTGAGGCCGTCGTGCCGACCCGCGTGGTGCTCGGCACGCTCGGCAAGCCCTTCGGGCTCGCCGGTGACGCGTACCTGTGGGTAGACCCCGATCTGCGCGACGCCCTGAGCGTCGGCCTGCGCTGCACCGCGGGTCAGCGGACGCTCGAGATCACCGCCGTGCGCTGGCACAGAGGCCGCGCCCTCGTCCGCTTCGCCGGCGTCGACGATCGCGACGCGGTCGCCGAGCTGCGCAACACTGTGCTCGAGGTCGACCGCGACGACGTCTCTACCGACGACATGATGTGGGCCGACGACGTGCTCGGGCGTGAGATCGTCGACGCCGCCGGCACGCTGGTCGGCGTGGTCGACGGCGTCCTCGACGGTGCGGCCCACGACTTCCTGAGCGTCGCCCGGCCCGACGGTGGCGAGCTGCTGATCCCGGTGGTCGATGAGCTCGTCGATCTCGACGACCCGGTCGTGGTCCACGGGCCCCCGGGTCTGCTCGACCCGGCTGACACGATCGACTGACAGATGCCCGCCGAGCCCTTCCGCATCGACGTGCTGACGCTGTTCCCGGAGTGGTTCGCCGGGATGCTCGACACGTCGCTGCTCGGCCGTGCGCGCGAGGCCGGCGTGGTCCGCGTCGACGTCCACGACCTGCGGGCCTGGACGACCGACCGCCACCGGACCGCCGACGACGAGCCCTACGGCGGCGGTGCTGGCATGGTGCTCAAGCCGGAGCCCTTCTTCGCCGCGGTCGAGCAGCTCTACGGGGACGTCGACGCCCGTCCCCGCACGATCGTCCTGACACCGCGCGGTGCGCTGCTCGACCAGGACACGGTCCGCGACCTGGCGGGCGCCGGTCGTCTGCTGCTGCTCTGTGGCAGGTACGAGGGGATCGACGAGCGCGTGCACGTGGCCCTTGCGCACGACGAGCTGTCGATCGGCGACTACGTGCTGGCAGGAGGCGAGGCGGCGGCGGCGGTCGTGATCGAGGCCATGACCAGGCTGCTGCCGGGGGTCATGGGCAACGACCTCAGCGCGTCGGACGAGTCCCACGCCGACGGCCTGCTCGAGTATCCGCAGTACACGCGCCCGGCGAGCTTCCGCGGGATGGATGTGCCGCTCATCCTGCGCAGTGGGGACCACGCCCGCGTCGCCGCGTGGCGGCGCGAGCAGGCGATCGAGCGCACACGTCGGGTCAGGCCCGACCTCTACAGGCGCTGGAAGGCGGCCGGGAGCGTGATGCCCGTGGATCCGGCGGACGCGCGCGATTGAAGCGCCCACCTCGGTGAAGCTATCCTCTTACAGACCGACTTCTGACCGGCCCGTCGTCCGTTGGGCCTCGCACCGAACCTGCACGCGAAAGATGTGCTGCCATGAACCCGACCGACATGATCGACCTCGAGAACCTGCGTGACGACGTGCCCGAGTTCCGGGCCGGTGACCGCGTGCGCGTCCACGTCCGCGTGGTCGAGGGCAACCGCTCGAGGATCCAGGTCTTCGAGGGGGACGTGATCGCGCGTCGCGGCAGTGGCGTGAGCGAGACGTTCACGGTCCGCAAGATCAGCTTCAACGGCATCGGCGTCGAGCGCACGTTCCCGGTGCACGCGCCCGTCATCGATCACATCGAGGTCGTCCGCCGTGGGCGCGTTCGTCGCGCCAAGCTGTACTACCTGCGGGACCGCGTGGGCAAGAAGGCGAAGATCCGCGAGCGCCGCGACGTCGCGGGTGTCTGAGCGCCGCAGCGCTGCACTCCGTGGCTGACACCCATCAGGACATCGATCGCCGAGCGCCGGAGCGCGCTGCCGCGACCGACGACGGATCGCCATCCGCGGCGCGCCGCGTCGGTGGCTTCGTTGCGGAGCTGCCCGTGCTGCTGCTCGTGGCGTTCGTCCTGGCGCTACTGCTGCGCAGCTTCCTGATCCAGGCGTTCTTCATCCCGTCCGAGTCCATGGTCCCGACGCTCGAGATCGGCGACCGGGTGCTCGTCAACCGGCTCGCGTACCGCGTCGGTGAGCCGGAGCGCGGTGACATCGTGGTGTTCTCCGACGAGGCGGGGGCGCAGCGCAACAACGCCAACCCGCTCGCGGGAGGGTTGCGCTCCCTCGCGGCGGGACTCGGCCTCGCGCCGCCGTCCGAGCAGGACTTCATCAAGCGTGTGATCGGGCTGCCGGGCGAGACGATCGAGATCACCGACGGGGTGGTCTACATCAACGGGGAGCGGCTGGACGAGGCGCCGACCGACGAGGGGGGCTACCTGTCGACCCGCGACCGATCGTCGATGCCGGCCCAGCGCATCCCCGAAGGCGAGTACTTCGTGATGGGCGACAACCGGCCACGTTCGTCGGACTCGCGCAGCCTGCTCGGCACGATCAGCCGCGACCAGATGATCGGCCGCGCCTTCGTGCTCGTGTGGCCCTTCGACCGCGCCGGTCTGCTGCAGGCGACCGACGCCTCGACCGAGCAGTGACGGGCGTAGCCGCATTGCGTGCCTCACGCAGCGTCAGCGGTAGGTACACGTCATGAGCAGCTCCGAAGAGCTCGAGCAGTACGAGACCGACATGGAGCTCGCGCTGTACCGCGAGTACCGCGACGTCGTCGGCATGTTCCGCTACGCCGTCGAGACTGAGCGCCGCTTCTACCTCGCCAACGAGGTCGAGGTCGTCGAGCACGATCGTGGTCCGTACGAGATCGAACTGCGTGACGCGTGGGTCTGGGACATGTACCGCCCGGCACGGTTCGTGACGCACGTCCGCGTGCTGTCGTACCGCGACGTCAACATCGAGCGCATCGCCGGTGACGCCGAGCTGCCGGGATTCCCGCCGACGTCGATTGCCGACTAGCATCGCGGTCGATGGGCTTCAACTCGACGCGCCGCTACCGCGACGGCAAGGGCACCGACATCGTGCTCCTGATCGTCGGCCTCATCGTGCTCGCTGCGCTCGCGCTCTGGGGGTTCGGGGTCATCTGACCTGGTGAGGACCCAAGCGCCGCAGTCGGTGCGCCGGTTCTCCACACCCACGCCGGGTGGCGGTTGGGCAGGATCGGCCACCGGCCCTACCGTCCCCGGACATGGGACGCAATGCAGAGCTGGGCAGGTCCGGCGAACAGGTCGCCGCCACCTACGTCACACGCCTCGGGTGGTGCGTGCTCGCACGCAACTGGCGCCCCGCTGATCCCACGTTGCGTGGTGAGCTGGACATCGTCGCCATCGACGGAACGGACCTGGTCGTCTGTGAGGTCAAGACGCGCAGCAGCGCCGGCGCAGGTGTCCCGCTCGACGCGGTGACGCCGCGCAAGGTCACGCAGCTGCGCCGCCTCGCGGGGGCATGGCTCGCCGAGCAGGCAGCCCGCCACCGGGTCGTGCGCTTCGACGTGATCGGCCTGCTGTGGCCGGATCCCTCGATCGCTCCGACGATCGAGCACCGTCGTGACGTCGGTCGCTGAGCCCATGGTCGGCCTCGCGCGCAGCGCGGCGGTGATCGGCCTGCAGGCGGTCGACGTGGCCGTTGAGGTGTCCATGAGCGCAGGGCTGCCTGGGTTCGCCGTCATCGGCGCGACGGGTGCCGCCGGACGGCAGGCCGCGGACCGCGTTCGGGCGGCGCTCGCGGCGACGGGCGTCAGGCTGCCACCGCGCAAGATCCTGGCGTCGCTGGCGCCAGCCGACGTGCCGACGAGTGGAGCCCGGTTCGACCTGGCGCTGGCGGTCGCGCTGCTCGTGCAGCTCGGGCTCGTCCCGCCGTCGTCCGTCGCCGGCAGCGCGTTCCTCGGAGAGCTCGCGCTGGACGGTAGCGTCCGACCGGTGCCTGCCGTCTTGCCGGTGGCCGCGCACCTCGCCGCGCAGGACATCACCCGGCTGGTGGTGGCCGACGCCAACACGTCCGAGGCGCGGCTGATCGCGGGCATCGAGGTCGTCGCCGTCGCAGACCTGGCCGAGCTGCTCGACGTGACCAGGGGTGCCGTGGCGGCGCGGTCCTCGTCACCCCTCCCGCCGTCGACGATGGCGGACGTGCCCGACCTCGCGGACGTGCGCGGTCAGGCGGAGGCACGGCGTGCCTGCGAGATCGCCGCGGCGGGCGCGCACCACATGCTGCTGCTCGGTCCGCCCGGATGCGGCAAGTCGATGCTCGCCGCGCGGCTCGTCGGGCTCCTGCCGCCGCTGACGGAGGACCAGGCGCTCGAGGTACTGGCCGTGCGGTCGGTCGCCGGCCTGCTGACCGGTCCGGCGCCGTCCGTGCTGGACCGCACGCCGCCGCTGCGCCGGCCGCACCACGCCACGACCGCGGCGGCGCTGCTCGGTGGTGGCGGCGGCATCGCCCGGCCGGGCGAGATCAGCCTGGCAACAGTCGCTGTCAAGTTGTTGTACGCTCCGGCGCATGTCTACCGCAGTGTTGTACGCCCGGCAGAGCCGCACCGACGAACCCGCCGACCCCGACCGGTCGACGAGCCTCGAAGCGCAACTCGCCGACCTCCACGCGCTCGCCGACCGCCGCGGCTGGACCGTCGTCGGCACCTTCCGCGATCCCGATGCCCCGGCCGACGCGCTCGACCGTCGCACGGCATGGCTTGAGCTGCTCGACCACTGCGAACGCAACCCGGTCGACGTCGTAGCCGCGTTCGACACCAGCCGCCTATGGAGAAGCGTCGAGCTGCGCTACGTCATGCTCCGCCAGCTCCACGCCGCAGGCGTGACCACCATCGCGACCCTCGCGGGCGACACCACCACCGACCCGCACAACGACCCCGAAGGCGGCTTGGTCGGCACGATGCTGGCCGCGGTCGCCGAGTACGACAACCGCCTGCGGTCACTGAAGATCCGCCTCGCGAACGATCACACCGCC